>CAIUDO010000937.1 GCA_903897935.1 uncultured Pseudomonadota bacterium | reverse complement strand
TCGGCGCGCGCCGTCGCCGCACGGTCGCGCAGCGCCGCCGCGCGGGGGGCGTAGCTGGCGGCCTCGGACACGAACCGGAGCGCCCGCTCCCGCTGCAGCGCGCCGTCGAGCCACGCGATGATCGCGGCAGCCAGCGCGCCGGCGTCCCGCGGGCGATCCTCGGGCGCGCGCGCCATCGCGGCGCGCCGGATCTCCTCGAGCTCGGAGGGCACCCCGAGCGCGCTCGCTCTCGGGACGGTGGGCGGCCCGGCGCGCACCGCCGACAGCACGGTCTCGGCGTCATCGGGCACGTCGCCGTACGGACGCGTACCGTACAGGATCGTGAAGAGCATGGCGCCCAACGAGTAGACGTCGGCGCGAGGGTCGAGCCGCTGCCCGCGCGCCTGCTCGGGCGGCATGTAGGCCGGCGTGCCCGCGACCGTCCCGTCGCGGGTGTGCTGGCCGGTGTGGGAGCGGGTCGTCGCTACCGGCGGCGTCGCGCGCCCGGGAGCGGGGTCCTCGGTGAGGATGACCTTGGCGAGCCCCCAGTCGACGACGAGCACCTCGCCGTGGCTCCCGATCATCACGTTGTCCGGCTTGATGTCGCGGTGGATGACGCCCCGGTCGTGCGCGTACGCGACGGCTTCGCAGGCGCTGCGCAGGGCCTCGACGAGCCGCCGCAGCGTCCACCCGTCGGTGGTCGTCCCGCCCGCTTCGTGCACCGCGGCGATGCGCTCCCCGAGCGTCCGGCCGCGCACCTCGCGCATCGTGAACCACGGGCGGCCGTCCTCCAACGCGCCGAGCTCGTGGATCGGCACGATCCCGGGGTGCTGGAGCTGCGCGGCCGCCTGCGCCTCGTCGATGAACCGCCTCCGGACGCCGGGGCGCGCCGCGTACTGCGCGCGGAGGATCTTCATCGCCATCGTGCGGTTCAGGTCCTGGTCGAACACCCGCCGCACCTCGCCCATCGCGCCCTCGCCGAGCAAGCCGAGGTCGAGGAACCGTCCGAGGCGCGGCTGGTCCTGCGTGACGAGGTCGAACGTCTCGTGCTCGATGCCATCGCCCACCAGGGTGGGCAGGTTGGCGGTCGGGCCGGTTCGTGGCGGCGGAGGATCCGGGGTTCCCAGCGAACGCCTCACGTGCTGCACCGGGCTGCCGCGCCCGCTGCTACGCCCTCGTATCTTCGAGCGCGCGCACGAGGGAGCGGATGAAAGCCCGTGTCATCGCCGTCAGTCGACCGGACAACGAGGGTGGAACGCGAGGTTGTCGAAGCCCCACTCCGGGAACCGGCCCACCGGGGTGCGATCGCCGGTGCGAGGGTCGACCCGCCACAGGTTCTCGAGGTCGCTCAGCAGCAGCGTGCCGGTCTTGTCGTCGTACTCGAGGCCGCTGCCCTCCATCGTGAACCCGAGGTCGACGATGTCGTGCGCGGCGCCTGTCTCGCGGTCAATCTGGAACAGCGTGCCCTCGTAGGAGTTTAGTCCGTACAGGATGTCGGCGCTGCAATCGTACGCCATGCCGCTGCTCTCGAGGTCGAGGTCGAGCGGGCCCACGCTCGTCGCGCGGCCGGACTTCAGGTTGTACGTGACGAGGTCGTCCCACGCGGCGGGGATGCCGTGCAGCACGTCGTCGACGAACGCGATGCCGCCGGTGTGACCGTGCCCCGGGTCGCCGACCACGATCGACGTACCTTCGCACGGGTCGAAGGTCACCAAGCGGGAGTAGCCGGTGTCGTAGCCCCATGCCTGGCCGGACTGTCGCACGTCGACGCTCGTCAGATCGCTCACACCGTCCAGAAACGACAGGTAGGTCAGGTACCCCGTCTCGGGGTTCACTTCCCAAACGCTGCCTGCGAAGTACGTGATCAGCATCCAGTCGGCGCGGTAGTCGTCGTCCGGGACGCCGTTGCAGTTCTGGTCGATGCCGTCGCAGCCGTCGAACGCGCCCGGGTTGAACGTGGGGTTCTCGTCGTCGCAGTCGTCCGGGCTCGACGACTGGCCGGGCGGTGGGTAACAGCCCGACCCGACCGGTTCGCCGGTGCCGAACGTGTCGTAGTCGTTGTCGCCGTAGAACAGCACCACGTCGACCGCGCCGACGTCGATCGTGCCGTCGCAGTCGTTGTCGATCTCGTCGCAGATCTCGTCTGCGTCGGGGTTGATGCGTGGGTTTCCGTCGTTGCAGTCGGTGTCCAGCAACGAGAGGCCGGGGAGCACGACGCACGCCTCGATCGGGTCGTGTGGGTCGCCGAAGCCGTCCAGGTCGTTGTCTTCGTACATGGTGACCGTGAGGTCGTCGTCGACGATGCCGTTGCAGTCGTCGTCGCGGTCGTCGCACTCCTCGGGCGCCCCCGGGTACCGGGTGGGATCGTGATCGTCGCAGTCGGTGTGGTCGAGCACGGTGTCCGGTGGGCGCTCGCACGCCTCGATCCAGCCCATCGGGTCGCCGTAGCCGTCGCCGTCGACGTCGGCCCAGTACGAGTTGGTCAGACCCTCGTCGACCCACCCGTTACAGTTGTCGTCGATGCCGTTGCAGATCTCGTCTTCCGCGAGGCACGGGTCGACCACCGCGGTGTCCTCGGGGGCCTCGTAGACCGGCTTCTCACACGCCAGCGTCAACAGCAACGCGAGCATCATCACCACCCGTGTGGTGAGGGTAGCGGGCAAAGTGCGCGCTGGCCACGCTCGTGCGCGGCTGAGCGCGTCAACTCGGCCCGAGCATGTGCTCGGGGCGCACCCACGCGGTGAACTGCTCGTCGGTGACGTACCCGAGCGCCAGCGCCGCCTCGCGCAGGGTCGTGCCCTCTTTGTGAGCCTTCTTGGCGATCTTTGCTGCCTTGTCGTACCCGATGTGGGGGTTGAGCGCGGTGACGAGCATCAGTGAGCGCGCGAGGTTGTCCTGGATCCGGTCGAGATTGGGCTCGATTCCGCGCGCGCAATGCCGGTCGAAGCTGTCGCACCCGTCGGCGAGCAGCCGGCAGCTCTGCAGGAACGCGTCGATGATGAGCGGCTTGAACACGTTCAGCTCGAAGTTGCCGGACGCGCCCCCGATGGCGATCGCGGCGTCGTTGCCCATCACGCGGGCGCACAACATCGTCATCGCCTCGCACTGAGTCGGGTTGACCTTGCCCGGCATGATTGAGCTCCCTGGCTCGTTCTCGGGGATCACGATCTCGGCGAGACCGGAGCGGGGGCCGCTCGCGAGCCAGCGGACGTCGTTCGCGATCTTGAACAACGCGGCCGCGAGGCCCTTGAGCGCCCCGTGCGCGACCACGAGCGCGTCATTCGCGGCGAGCGCCTCGAACTTGTTGGGCGCGGTGACGAACGGGTGCCCGGCGAGGGTGGCGATCTCGGCCGCGACGGCGACGTCGTAGCCCTTGCGGCTGTTGAGGCCGGTGCCGACCGCGGTGCCGCCGAGCGCGAGCTCGTGCACGTGCGGCAGGCTGTGCTCGATGTGGCGCCCGGCGTGGTCGAGCTGGGCGACCCACCCGGAGATCTCCTGGCCGAGCGTGATCGGGGTCGCGTCTTGCAGGTGGGTGCGGCCGATCTTGACGACGCCCTGGGTGGCCTCGGACCGCTCGGCGAGCGTGTCGCGGAGCTGCCGCACCCGGGCGAGCACGCCTTGCAGGGCGGCGGCGGCGGCGACGCTCATCGCGGTCGGGAACACGTCGTTCGACGACTGGCCCTTGTTGACGTCGTCGTTCGGGTGCACCAACCGCGCTTCCCCACGGACGCCGCCGAGCAGCTCGCTGGCGCGGTTCGCGAGCACCTCGTTGACGTTCATGTTCGTCTGGGTGCCCGAGCCGGTCTGCCACACCGCGAGCGGGAACTGGTCGAGGTGGCCGCCCGCGAGCACCTCGTCGGCGGCGGCGGCGATGGCGCCCGCCTTCTCGGCCGACAGCGTGCCGAGGCGGTGGTTGACGGTGGCGGCGGCCTTCTTGACGAGCACGAGCGCCTCGATGAGCGCGCGGGGCATCTTTTCGGTCGAGATGGCGAAGTTGAGCAACGAACGCTGAGTCTGGGCGCCCCAGAGCGCCTCGTCGGCGACCTCGATCGGGCCGAAGGTGTCCAACTCGAACCGCGGCATGGTGCCTCCAGGGTGGAGGCGCCGCTTATCCAGTCGCGCGCGCCGCGGTCAGTTCGCGGCCGGGCCCGGCGACGGGTGAGCGCCGGCCGCGGTCGGGGTAGGGGGCGTGCCGTCGGAGGCAGCGTTGCTGAGGGTCGAGGGCGTAGCGGTGTCGTTCGGGGGCGACGACATCTTCACGGGCGTCGACGTGCAGGTCGACCCGGGCGAGCGCGTCGCGGTCGTCGGGCGCAACGGCGCCGGCAAGACCACGCTGCTGCGGGTGCTCGCGGGCGAGATCGCGCCCGACGCTGGCAAGATCGTGCGCTCCGGGGTCCACGCGTGGTTGCCGCAGCACGCCGTGTCGGGGTCGACGCGGCCGCTGTGGGACGAAGCGGCGACCGGCCTGCGCGAGATCCCCGAGCTGGCCGCGCGGATGGCGCGGGTCAAAGAAGACGTCGCTGCGGGCAAAGCGGGCGCCATCGAGCGCCTCGCCGAGCTCGAGGACGCGTTCCGCAACGCGGGCGGGTACGCGGTCGAGGAGCGGATCGGGTCGGTCCTGCACGGGCTCGGGTTCACGCCCGACCAGTGGCAGCGGCCGTGCGACACGTTCTCGGGCGGCTGGCAGATGCGGATCGCGCTCGCGCGCCTGCTGCTCGCCGATCCGGACGTGCTCCTGCTCGACGAGCCGACGAACCACCTCGACCTGCAGGCGCGCTCGTGGCTCGCGAAGTGGCTGACGACGGTGCGCGGCGCGGTCGTCGTGGTCAGCCACGACCGGTGGCTGCTCGAGCGCGTCGCCAAGCGGGTGTGGGAGGTCCGTCGCGGGTCGGTCGTGCCGTACGGGGGCGGCGTCGCGGGCTGGCTGCGGGAGCGCGAGCTCGCAAGGCTGCGGCAGGAGGAGTCGTTCGAGCGGCAACAAGAGCGCATCGCCGAGCTCGAGCGGTTCGTCACCCGGTTCAAGGCGAAGCCCAGCAAGGCGTCGCAAGCGCGGTCGCGGCAGAACGAGCTCGACAAGATGGAGCGGGTCGACGCGCCAGAGCGGGAGGAGCGGGGACCGCGGCTCGCGCTCGCCGAGGCGCCCCCGAGCAGCCAGGAGGCGGTCGCGCTGCGGGGCGTCACGGTGGGCTGGGGCGACGGGCCGGCGATCCTCGACGGGGTCGACCTGACGCTGGACCGGGGCATGCGGCTCGCGGTGCTGGGGCCGAACGGGGTCGGGAAGTCCACGCTGCTGGCCGCGCTCTCGGGCGAGCTCGCGCCCCGCGTGGGGCGGCGGATCCTTGGGAAAGACGTGCGCTTCGGCCTGTACCGCCAGGACGTCGCGGCGGCGCTTCCAGCGGACCTCTCCGCGCGCGACGCCGCGTGGGCCGCCTCGCCGGCGGCGACCGAGACCAAGGTGCGCTCGGTGCTCGGCGCGCTCGGGCTCGTCGGCGACGCCACCATGCGGCCGGTCTCCGTGCTGTCGGGTGGGGAGCGCGCTCGGGTGGCGCTCGCGACGCTGGTGCTGCGGCCGAGCAACGTCCTGCTGCTCGACGAGCCGACGAACCACCTCGACCTCGCGTCCGGTGAGGCGCTGGTCACCGCGCTGTCGGCGTTCGAGGGCGCGATGGTGCTGGTGACGCACGACCGCTGGCTCGTCGAGGCGGTCGCGACCCACGTGGCGTGGGTGATGGACGGCGCGCTCGTGATCCGCGAGGGGGTCGCCGATCTGGAGCCTCCGGAGCGCGTCGTCGGGCCGTCGGTGCGCACGGAGAGCGACGGCGCGCGCGCCCACGAGGAGCGGCGTCGCCGCGCGCGCGAGATCGACAAAGCGAAGCGTCGCATCGTGGTCATCGAGCGGGAGCTCCCCAAGCTGGAGTCGCGCGTCGCTGCGCTGCTCGAGGCCGGGTTCGCGGCGGCCGCGGATCACGTCCGGGCGCGGGCCATCGACGCCGAGCGCGCGGGCCTGCAGGCCCAGATCGACGCGTTGTACGCCGAGTGGGCCGACCTCGACGTGGTGGCGTCGTCGTGACGCATCCGCTGCTCGACGTGTCGGCGCGGCTGTCGCGGGGGCTCGCCGGCTTTCTGCCCGGGGCGCCCGCGCGGTGGACCTACCGCCCGCTCGAGTACGCCTGGCCGGTCTGGTCGGCGTACGTCGAGCGTTATGTGCGGGAGGCCCCCGAGGTGTTGTTCCTCGGCATGAACCCGGGCCCGCACGGCATGACGCAGACCGGGGTGCCGTTCGGAGACCCCGGCATGGTGCGGGACTTCCTCGGCTTGTCGGGGGCGGTAGGCGACGCGGCGGACCCGTGCCCTACGCTCCCGGTGCGCGGCCTCGCGTCGACGCGCCGGGAGGGAAGCGGCACGCGGGTGTGGGGCTGGGTGCGCGATCGCTTCGGTACCGCCGACGCGTTCGCCGAGCGCTTCGTGATCCTGAGCTGGTGCCCGCTGTGCTTCCTCGACGAGGGCGGCCGCAACCTCGTCCCCGAGCGGCTGTCGGTCTCGGATCGTCGCGCGTTGTACCCCATTTGTGATGCGGCCTTGGTGGAGACGGTGCGGGTGTTGCGCCCGAAGCGGGTGGTCGCGTTCGGTGGGTTCGCGGAGGCGCGGGCCTTGGCGTGTGGCCTCGAAGCGCCGGTCTCGAAGGTCCTGCACCCGAGCCCCGCGAGCCCGGCGGCCAACCGCGGGTGGGCGGCGCAGGTCGACGCGGCGCTGGCCGCGCTCGGGGTGGCGTGAGGCGCGTCCCCGCGCGGGCGGGTAGAGCGTAGCCATGCGGTACCTGCTGTTGTTGGCGTTCGGCATGGGGTGCAGCGGCGGCGATGGCCCGGACGATCCCGTCGTCACGGGCGCACCGACCTCGGGCTTTCCCAGCTTCTATGGGGAGCCTCCCAAGAACCTGTGGATCATCTCGATCGACACGACGCGCCGCGACCTGATGGAGCGCTACGGCGGCCCGCCGGGCCTGATGCCGTTCTTGGATCAGCTCGCCGCTGAGGGCGTCGCGCTCGACCAGCACGTGTCGTGCTCGAACTGGACGATGGCGTCGGTGCTGTGCGCGCAGACCGGCCAAGACGGCTTGGACCTCGGGTTCGTGCCGCGCTTGCAGGAGAACACCAAGGGCCCGATCCCCGACACCGCGCACGGGCTCGCGTACTGGCTGCGCGAGGCGGGATACTACACGGTGTTGTCGTCGGGGAACTCCTGGTTCTCCCGTGAGTGGAACATGGACCTCGGGTTCACGTTCGGCTACCCCGCCAACACCGGCAACGCGACGAGCTTGTTCACGTATGGGCTCACCCCGCTGTTGGCGGCCCGGGTGCAAGGCGTAGCGGATCGTTGGTACTACCACTTGCACCTGGTCGAGCCCCACGCCCCATACAACCCGCCCGACCAGTATCTGGGCGGGTTGGCGGCGTTGCCGCCGTACCCGATCGACCTGTCGGTCAAAGAAGACCACTACGACATCAAGAAAGACTGGCCGGACATGCCGCCCGAGGAGCAGGCGCTGCTCGAGAAGCACCTGCGGGTGCGGTACCAGGCCGAGCTCCGCTACATGGATGATCAGATCCGGGCGTTCTTCGAGCAAGCGGACGCGCTCGGCTTGCTCGACGACACGCTGGTGGTGGTGTGGTCGGATCACGGGGAGGAGTTCTGGGAGCACGGGGACCAGACGCACGCGTACTCGTTGCACTCCGGCGAGAACGACGCCATCGCGTTCTTCTGGGCGAAGAACATCGTGCCTGCGCAGTGGACGGAGCCTACCTCGCACATCGACATCGCCCCGACCATCCTGACCGCATTGGGGTTGCCGATCCCGGAGGAGGTCACTGGGCTCCCGGCGGGAACGGCGCCGGCCGATCGGCCGCTGTTCGGCTTGGCCGTGAGCAAGGAAGGCACCGTGCAGTCGGTGCGTACGCCCACGCGTAAGCTCATCTACACCTGGACGGGTGGCGGCAAGGAATTCCACTGGATCGACAGCGACCCCGGTGAGTGGGTCAACAAGTACGATCCGGAGGATCCCGAGGTGCTCGCGCTGTGGGACCTGCTGCTGCCCAAGGTGGAGGCCGCGGAGGTGTTGATCCCCGAGTATCGGCCGGCGAACCCGGGCCCGTGACGGCGGCGGTCCGCCGGCGCGTCAGCAGCCCGATGGCTCGAGGTACGCCGCCTCGTTGTTGCTGGCGTCGCACTCGGTGGCCAGGAGCGCGTCGGACGCGTCGACCGAGAACCAGAGGCCGTCCGGCGCCAGTCGCGGATCGAAGGCGATCTCGAACGCGGCGATCTGGGCGCCAGAGCCGATGACGGGCAACGTCCCCTCGGCGAGGTCGACCCGCACGCCGCTCGCGTCGCCCTGGAGCACCCACCGCACGCCGAGGTTGACCGCCGCGCCTCCGTAGTTGGCGACCGAGACGCTCACCGTTGCCCCGCCGGCGTCGCAGGTCTCGACGCAGACGTCGTGGATGGTGGGCGCGAGGTCGACGCGCGCGCCGCTGCCCCCGGTGATCGGTCGCGAGCGGAACAGGTTGTCGGCCAGCCACGATGGCGTCGGCGCACTCGGGACCTCGCCGTTCAGCCCCTGGTTGGTGACGGCAAAGTCATGGATGGACCAAGACCACCCGGTCGGTGGCCACTGGTTGGTGGCGTGCCCGTACGCGCGGACGCCGAAGAAGGAGCCGCTGTCGACCGCGAGGAGCTCCGCCGAGCCGTCGCCGTCTACGTCCGCGATGACCGGGTAGTCGAACCCGGTGCGGCTGTCGTAGCCGTCGTCCTCGAGGAACAGCACGGCGCCTTCCCCCGAGAAGATGCGGAGGGTGTCTTCGTCGGCGTACACGAACTCCGCGCTGCCGTCGCCGTTGAAGTCGAACGCGGAGCAGCCGGCGGACCCGCTGGTGTCGGTCGCGGGGGCGGAGAACCGCACGTTTCCTTCTTCGTCCAGCACGACGAACGCGCCGCCAGCGGGCGCGCCGATCTCGACCGAGCCATCCCCGTCGGCGTCGGCGGCGCACGGCGGGCCGACCGTCACGCCCCCGCCGGGCAGCGGGACCTCGGCGCGCAACGTGCCGTCGTGCTCGTAGAACCACGCGATCCCGTCCCGTAGCGCGACGATCTCGGCGAACGCGTCGTCGTCCAGGTTCACGACCGCGGTGAACACGGCGTACCCAGTTCCCGGGATGCGAAACCGCACGGACCCGTCCGCGGAGAACACGCCGTCCCCGATCAGCACCTCGGCGACGCCGTCCAGGTCGATGTCGGCGACCACCGGAGATCGCCAATAGTCCTCCGACGGGGAGAGCACGAGGTCCGGTTCGCCGGTGGCGCCGTCGAACAGGTAACTGTCGAGGATGAGGTGCGGCGCGCCCGACCCGGAGATGTCGGCGGCGGTGCCTACTGGAAACCCGGAGACTTGATTGGCCGCGAAGTAATAGAGGCGATTCCCAGCGCCGTCGAACGCGATCGTGGTCCCGAACGCGCCCGGGCCGGCGATCTCCGGGGTGCCGTCGCGATCGAGGTCGGAGAGCACCGGGCAACCGTCCGAGCGGAAGCCGTTCGCCTGAAACAGGGGCGCTCCCGTCGTGCCGGAGAGCACGTGCGCGACGCCGAACGTGGACGCGACGACGACCGCGACGTCGTCAGCCTCGTCGACCCGACCGTCCTTGTTGGTGTCCACGAAGCGAGCTGTGAGCGGCATGCACAAGCTGCCGCCAGGAATGGCCGTCTCCCACTCGACGACGATGTTCCACGGGTCCCCCGGCGGGACGTACGGGCCGCCCGCGCACGCTTCGTCGACCGGGACGGAGGACGGGCCCGGCAGGTCGAGGCTGCATGGGCCCGCGCCCGTCTCGGAGGTCGGCGGCGAGGTGTCGTTGTCGGTGTCCGGTACGCCGCTGCCGGCGGTCTCCTCGGCGGGGCCGGCGGGCGTATCTTTAGGGGAGAAGCCGTAATCGGTGCACGCGAGCAGGAACCACATCGACGGCCTCTGGGTACACGTTGGATAACGACCACTGGCAGCGTTCGGGGGTGCGTGAAGGTGACGCCGCCTACGCTGGCTGATCGCGCATGGGCGGGCGCGGCCGCGAGGTGGTTCAGGGGGCCGCTCCGGACAGCCGCGCCTCCAGTCGCTCCCGCACGCCTTGCAGCTTCGACGCCATGCTCGTGATCGTCTCGAGCGCACCGCGCACCTCGGCGTCCTCCATTTGGTCGGCCTTGTCCAGGTCGCTGAACAGCGCGTCGCCAGTGTCGAGCAGCTTGCGCAGGCGCGTCACATCCTTGACGAACCCCGGCAGCGGGGGCCGCCCGTGGCTGCGGCCCTCCTTCTTGCGGATCTTTGCGACCTCACGCTCGACGCGTTCGATCGACCATCTGCGTTCGTTCGCCTCGGTGAGCAAGCGCGCCTGGTGCACCTCCGACAGCCCGATGAGGGGCCGGACGTGGGTGAGCGTCAGGTGTTTCCGATCGGAAACACCGAACTGCTGGTCCATCACGTAGATGGACACGGCGCGGTGCAGGCCGGTCGGCGACGTGCCGTCGGGCGGAGCGTCGTCGCGCTCGAACTTCGCAGCGAGCTTGCGGAAGGAAGCATCCTTTGGGCCGCGGTCGCGCCATACGCCGAGGTCGCCGTTGTAGAAGCGCCGCACGATGATCGCGCCGACCTCGATGTGCACGGCGAGGGCGACGTCGCGGGCCAAGGTGCGGATCTCCTCGTAGGCGGCGTCGACATCTTCATCCGACACGGGGGCGGGCAGCACCTCCGGGACTGGCGACGGGGGTGAGAGCGCGGCTGCGTTGTTCGTCTTCTTGGTTCTTTGTGCCATGTACACCTCGTGATCTGCCGCTTACTTGTCGGTCGTGGCGGTGGCAACGGTGGCAGGCGGAAGCGTATGCTGCGCAGTCGATCTCCATTGGCATGAACGCTGCTAACTGCGGCTCGCTTGGGGGCGTCGTGCGGTGGTGGGTCGGGTTGGGTGTCGCGGCGGTGATGGCATTGGCGCTGGTCTGGTCGGCGATGCGGGCCCGGACGTGGCAGGCATTCGGGGAGATCGTCGCGCGCGTAGAGACGAAGGACCGCAGGTTGGCGGTCACCTTCGACGACGGTCCGGACGGCGACCACGTCACCGAGATCTTGGCGGTGCTCGATGAAGCGGGTGTTGGGGCCACGTTCTTCGTCATCGGAGCGGACGCGGAACGCCACCCCGACGCGATGCGCGCGTTGGTAGCGGCGGGGCACGAGGTGGCGAACCACTCGTGGTCACACCATCGGATGGTGTTCGTCTCGCCATCGTGGATTCGTGGCGAGCTCGACGACACGGATCG
>CAIUDO010000936.1 GCA_903897935.1 uncultured Pseudomonadota bacterium | reverse complement strand
TGGACTGCGACACCACCGGCATCGAGCCCGACTTCGCGCTGGTGAAGTTCAAGAAGCTCGCCGGGGGCGGCTACTTCAAGATCATCAACCAGTCGGTGCCGCCCGCGCTCGAGGCCCTCGGCTACTCGGCGCGCCAGATCGAGGAGATCGTGCGGTACGCGACCGGCGCCGGCACCCTCGCCGGGGCGCCCGGCGTCAACCACGAGACCCTGCGCGCGGCCGGCTTCGACGCCGTCACCATCGACAAGATCGAGCAGCAGCTCGCGACCGCGTTCGACATCAAGTTCGCGTTCAACAAGCACGTGCTCGGCGCCGCATTCTGCACGGACGTCCTGCGGCTCACCCCCGAGCAGATCGCCGACCCGCGCCTCGATCTCCTGCGCGCCGTCGGGTTCACCCGCGCCCAGATCGACGCGGCGAACGCGTACGCCACCGGCACGATGACCCTGGAAGGCGCCCCCCACCTGCGCAACGAGCACCTGCCGGTGTTCGACTGCGCCAGCCGGTGCGGCAAGAACGGCGTGCGCTTCATCGCCTACGAGGCGCACATTCGCATGATGGCGGCCTGCCAGCCGTTCATCAGCGGCGCGATCTCGAAGACGATCAACATGCCGAACGACGCCCAGATCGCCGACGTGAAGCACGCCTACATGTTGTCGTGGCGGCTCGGCTTGAAGGCGAACGCGCTGTACCGCGACGGGTCCAAGCTCTCGCAGCCGCTGTCCGCGGTCGCCGCGACCGACCTGTTCGAGGGCATCGACCTCGAAGAGCGCCCGGCGGCCCCGCCGATCGCCGCCGCGCCGGCGCAGCCGGCCGTCGCCGACGTCGCCGAGCGCCTCGTCGTTCGGTACCTCGCGCGTCGTCGGCGCCTGCCGAACCGTCGCGGCGGGTACACCCAGAAGGCCGTCGTCGGTGGCCACAAGGTGTTCTTGCGCACCGGTGAGTACGAAGATGGCGCTCTGGGCGAGATCTTCGTCGACATGCACAAGGAGGGCGCCGCGTTCCGGTCGCTCATGAACTCGTTCGCGATCGCGATCTCGATCGGCCTCCAGCACGGCGTGCCGCTCGAGAAGTTCGTGAACCAGTTCGTCTTCTCGCGGTTCGAGCCGAACGGCATGGTCGAGGGCAACGACCGCATCAAGCTCTCCACCTCCGTGATCGACTACATCTTCCGCGAGCTGGCCGTCACCTACTTGGGCCGCAACGAGCTCGCGCACGTGTCCGAGGAGGACCTCCGGCACGACGCGATGCACGACGCGAACGAAGAGCCCGAGTGGGAGGAGGAGCGCGAGTTCAAGCGGCACGTCCGGTCGGTGCTCGTCGGCACCCACATCGACGCCGACGCGATGCCCGAGGGCGTGCGCGCCGAGGCTGCCACCCCCACGCTGCCCCTCCGCCACGCCGCGCCCGAGGCGCGCGTCTCCGCGAGCGGCCACAACGAGCGGGACGCGACGATGCAGAAGATCCTCGACGCGAAGTCCCTCGGCTACGAGGGCGACCCGTGCGAGGAGTGCGGCGCCATGACCCTCGTGCGCAACGGGGCGTGCATGAAGTGCTTGTCGTGCGGGTCCACGTCCGGCTGCTCCTGAGCCCTTCGACACGACGTCGGGCGCCGGGCCGCGGATCCGAGTAGAACGTGTTCTACTCGGAGCCACCCATGAAGACCCCGCTGTGCGACCGCCTGGGCATGACCGTGCCCTTGTTCGCGTTCACCCGTAGCCCTCGTGTCGTCGTCGAGGTCAGCCGGGCCGGCGGAATGGGCGTGCTCGGGGTCATCGCGACCGACGCCGCGACGCTCGAAGCGGATCTTGACTGGATCGACGCCCACATCGACGGCAAGCCGTACGGCGTCGACGTGGTGATCCCGGCGCAGCACGTCAGCGGGTCCGGACCGATGGGGTCGTCCGAGGATCTCGCCGCGTTGTTGCCTCCCGAGCACGTGCGGTTCGTCGACGGCTTGCTCGCGCGGTACGGCGTGCCGCCGCTGCCGCCCGAGGTCACCGCGCACGAGGCGCTCAAGGCGTGGACGGACGCCGCGAGCCGCGACCAGGTCGAGATCGCGCTCCGACACCCGATCAAGCTGCTCGCCAACGCGCTCGGGCCGCCCCCGCCCGACGTGATCACGCGTTGCCACGACCGCGGGGTGCTCGTCGCGGCCCTGATCGGCAGCGCGCGGCACGCGGCGAAGCAGAAGGAGGCCGGCGTCGACGTGATCGTGGCGCAAGGCACCGAAGCGGGCGGCCACTGCGGCGAGATCAGCACCTTCGTGCTCGTGCCCGAGGTCGTGGACGCGGTCGGCGACACCGCCGTGCTCGCCGCGGGCGGCGTCGGCACTGGGCGGCAGATGGCGGCCGCGCTCGCGCTCGGCGCGCAGGGCGTGTGGACGGGCTCGATCTGGCTCATCGTCGCGGAGGCCCTCACCCCGCCGATCCTGCGCGACAAGCTGCTCGCTGCGACGTCCGCCGACACCGTGCGGAGCCGGGCGATCAGCGGGAAGCCCGCGCGCCAGCTCAAGACCGCGTGGTCGGACAGCTGGGACGACCGCGCCAGCCCGGGGCCGCTGCCGATGCCGCTCCAGTTCATGCTCACCGCGGAGGCGGTGGCGCGTCTATACCACGCCGCCGAGCGTGGGCTCGACAACCCGCTGCTCACCAGCCCGGTCGGGCAGATCGTCGGCGCGATGAACGAGGTGCGCACCACCGCGGAGGTCATGGCGGACCTCGTGGCGGGCTGCGACGCAGCGATCCGCCGCCTGAACGCCCTCGGGACAGCGCGCGCGACCGGGTGATATGCGGGCGCCCGAGGAGGCCCCATGAGCGAGCACGACCGGCGCACCGCGCGAATGCTGGCGGAGACCGCGGTGATCGCGGTCGGCCTGTTCGTTGGGTGCGTCGCCGCGTTCGTGTGGCATGCGCCGGTGTGGCTGCGCGTGATCCCGGCGGTCGGTTTGGGGTTCTGGTTCCAACGACTGTACGTGGTCGGGCACGAGTGCGCGCACAAGAACCTCGATCCGGCGCGCCCCTGGTTCAACGACGCGGTCGGGCAGATCGCGCTGTTGCCCATCCTCGTGCCGCTGTCGGTGTTCCGTGCGATCCACCGGTTCCACCACGGAGAGAACCGGCGCGACCCCGACGGCAGCGCGCTCGACGTCTACACGGTCCCCATCGGGGCCGGCCCGCTGCGCCGCGCCGTCCCGTGGGTGCTGTGGTACCTCGCGGTGTTCGCGGGTGGCTGGTTCGTGCACGGGCTCGTGAGCGTCGTGATGTTCCTCGCGTTGCCTCCGAGCGTCGCCCGTCGGGTGTCCCCGGCGTTCCGGCGGTGGACGTTCCGCGACCAGATCAAGGCGTCTGCCGTCTTCGTGATCGGGATCGGGCTGCACGTCGCGGTTGGGGCCTGGCTCGGCGCCGCCGGGTGGGCGTGGGCGCTCGGCCTGCCGTTCCTGGTGTTCGCCTGGGTTTATTCAGCCCAGCTCTACGTGTACCACTACGGCACCACGATGGGGCCCGAGGTGCGGTTCCACGCGCGCCCGCTCAAGGCCAACCCGGTGACGAGCTGGTGGCTGCTGCACCTCGCCGAGCACGACACCCACCACCGGTCGCCGAGCGTGCCTTGGTACGCGCTGCGCGAGCACCGGCAAGAGCCGTCCCCGGCGTTCGCGGCGAACTACACCGGCCACACCTGGCTGCGCGGCGTGTTGCACCAGCTCCGCGGCCCGACCGTGATCGAGCGATGAGGATCCGCCGCGCCGTCGCAACCGACGTGCCCGCGCTGCTCGAGGTCAAGCAGAGCCTTCGGTTCGACCAAGCGACGGGAACGTCGACGCGGGGCGGGTTCTTGCTAGGCACCGACGCCGCCGGCTACCGCCAGCGGATGGCCGACGGCAACGTGTGGGTGCTCGAGGACCAGCGGGTCGTCGGCTTCGCGATCGTCCTCCCCGACGCCGGCTTTCGCGGGTCCGAGGTGTGGCGACGCCGCGACGCCGTGCGTTGGACCGGTGCCAACGCCGACGCGCTCGCCGGGGGCCGCCTCTGCTACTACGACCAGCTCGCCGTCCAGCGGCTCGGCTTCCGCGTCAAGCGGTGGGGCGCGGCGCTCGCCCTGACCGCGCTGCGCGACGTGCTGGACGGCCACGATCACGTCGTCACCGGCACCGTCTACGAGCCGATCCGCAACCTGGCCGCGGTCCCGTACCTCCAGCGGGTCGGGGGGCGGGTCGTCGGCCGCCTCGACGAGCACGAACCGTCGATCGGGCGCTTACGCACCGACATCTGGCTCGTCGACCGGGCGGACATCACCGCGCGGGTGCGCGCACCGGTCGGTCGCGCCGAGCGGTGGGTGGTGGACGCCGCCACGGACGCCCTGGATCAGAGCTCGAGCGGCCTGCAGGCCAGCCCAAACGCCGTGATGTAGCCGGCACCCTCCAGGTAGCCCTCGCCGATCGAGGCGCCCACCGCGGCCGTGCCGGTCGGGCAGGAGGCCGGCGTGATGGCGTCCCCGCCGGCGCCTCCGAACGCCGGCAGCGGGGCGACCGTTCCGACACCGTACGTCATCGTCGCGCAGTCGAGCTCCAACGGCGCGCACGAGAACGTGAAGCCGTCGAACCACCAGCCGGCACGGCCATCATAGGCGACAACGACCTGCCCTTCCGGACACATACGATCCCACGGCTCCGTGCCGTTGCTGCCGTGCGTCGGCAACGTCGTCCCTGGGCCGATCGTGACCGTCCCGACGCCCTTGTCGCAGGTACCCGTGAACGAGCCGCACACGGTCGCGAGCTTGCCGACGTAGTTGTCGGGCGAAGGTGTAGCCTCACCGACGAACCCCACGACGACCTCGCCCGGCGGGCAGCAGTCCTCGAACGTCGTGCGGTGCTTCTCAGCCTCGAACACCGGCGTTCGCGTGACGGACGGGTCGGCGCACATGTCCGGCTCCGCGCCGGTGTCGGTGTCCGTATCCGTATCCGTGTCGGTGTCGGTGTCGGTGTCG
>CAIUDO010000935.1 GCA_903897935.1 uncultured Pseudomonadota bacterium | reverse complement strand
TACGTGGTCGCGAAGCGCTGCGACCACGGCGGCATGCGATGGATTCGCGAGCGCGCCCAGGCAGTCGTCCAGCTTCGCTGCATCGACGTGAACGAGCACTGGAGCGACTTCGTGCGTTGGGTCCTCGACCGCCTTCGACGTTCCGCAAGGGCGCTCGGCCGACCAGCAAGGCTTCAGACAAATATACTGGCCAAGCTACCATCTCTGCGAGGTGCCGCTGGACGGAGCCCGATCTGCACCCAATTCCAGGACGTCCTCCCCCCGTGGGTCGTCCAGGAGATGCTGGCGTCGTTCCTGCTCGACGTCGAAGGGGCGTGGCGGTGGGTGAGCGGCGACGAAGGCGCGAGCCTGCCCCGCCCGCGCCCCACCGGGGGGGCCCCCCCCTGCCCGCCGAGCTGCCCCCGCCGACCTTCCTCGCGCCCCGCCTGCCCATCCGATGGGTCCGCACCGACGACGATCTCGTCGACGTCTGCCGCGACCTCGCGCGCGAGCCGATCGTCGCGCTGGACGTCGAGACCACCCTGCGCGACCGCGCGCTGTGTCTGGTCCAGCTCGCGTGCCCCCGCTACACCGCGCTCATCGACCCGCTGTCGGTCGACGACCTGTCGCCGCTCGCCGAGCTCCTCGCCGCCGAGGCCCAGCGCACGCTCATCCACAACGCCGCGTTCGAGCGCGCCGTGCTCGGCAAGCTCGGCGTCACCATCGGCGGGGTCGTCGACACGCTGGCGCTCTCCCGCGCGCAGCGTCCGGGCGCCGACAGCCACACCCTCGCCGCCGTCGTCGAGCGGGAGCTGGGCTTCTGGCTCGACAAGACCTGCCAGACGAGCGATTGGCGCCGCCGGCCGCTCACCGACGCGCAGGTGAACTATGCCGCGTTGGACGCCGAGGTCCTGCTGTTGGTCCATCGCGCGCTGGATGGGCCCTGAGCGTGTGGTGCGGAGGCACGAACCTCGACGGGCCCGCGCAAGGCGCGCTGCGTTGCACTTCGGTCCGGGCTTACCAGTAGAGGTCGACGGTGCCGCCAATCGTCTCGATGTTGGCGATCAGCGCGTTCGCCTCCGCGCGCGTGACCGCGTCGTTGTTGCCCACGATGACGTCCCCGGACACCTCCTCCAACGGGAACAGGCCGTCGAGCTCGACGAGGTTCGGGTGGTTGTAGATGGCGAGGCTGCCCAGCGTGCGGAGCGACTCGGCACCTGCGAGCGACTGAAGCCCGTCGTTGTCCGTGAGGTTCAAGCCGCGCTCGATCGTCGTCGCACGGAGCCCGCTGAGATCCACCAACGACGTGTTGTCCCACAGCGTCAGGCTGCCGATCGTCGTGGCGTTGAGCCCCTCGAGGGACGTGAGCCCATGCAGCTCGTCGATGAACACCGCGTCGAACACGGTCACCCCCTCCCACCCGGTCAGATCGACGATCGATGGGTTGTCTTCGAGGGTGATCGAGAAGTCGACGACCGCCATCGACAACGGGGGCACGTGCTCCAGCACCGGGTTGCTGCGCATATCCAACTGTGCGTACTCGGTGACTACGGACAGCGCAGAGACATCCCGCAAGCTGTCGTTGCGCTCGATCTCGATGATGCGGCTGATCACCAGTGGGGCGATCAGGCCGTCGAACGACTCCAACGACGGGTTGTCGCTGATGTCGACGTAGGCCAGATCCGCGAGCGCGTCGAGCCCGTGCAGGGAGCGCAGGCTCGGGTTGTTCTTGATGTCGAAGAACTCGGAGACCTCTTCGAGCCGCTCCAGCCCGTGCAGGTCGGCGACTCCGACGCCGTCCAGGTAGACCGACCGTGCGTTCCTAAGCGATGACAACGCGTCGAGCGAGGTCAACGCGGGCAGGTCCCGCAGCGTCAATCCGTCGTCGAGGTCGCTCAATGGCGGCAGCCCGTCGAGGCTGGTCAGGGCGGGCATGTCGGACAAATAGAGGGCGTCGAACGCGCTCAGCACGGGCAGGCTCAGGAGCGTGGTCGGAAGCGGCAGCTCAGACATGACCAAGCGATCGATCGTCCGCAGCCGATCGAGGCCGTCGAAGGACTCGAGGAGGGGGAGGTCCGACAGGTACAACCCTTGGGTCTCCCGGAGCCCCGAGAGCCCCTCCAGCGACTCGAGCGAGGCGTTGTTGATGACCTCGACGGCGCCGAACGCCTCCTCAAGCGCCTCCAAACCCACCAGCGAGCGCAGGTTCGGGTTGTTCTGGACGGTCAGGTAGGCCTGCACGTACGAGATGCAGGAGAGGGCCGACAGATCGGTCCACGTCGCCCCATCGACGACGACGTCGCCGTGCACCTCGACCGTACCGCACCACCCCTCGCAAAACCCAGCCTCCAGCATCGTCTCGTCGACGTCCCCGGCGTACGGGCCGCGCCGCCACCGTGTGGGGTCCGCCGGCGCGCAGTCGGCGACGTCTCCGACGCCGTCGGCGTCTCCGTCTGCGTCCAACGTGGTGGGGTCGCAGTCCTCGTCGATGCCGGTGTAGGGCACCTCCGGGCCGCCGCGCGCCGGGTCGGTGTCGTCGCAGTCTGCGGCCAGCAACCGCCCGTCGCCATCGAGGTCGTCGTCGGGCGTGCCTGGATCGCAGTCGTTGTCGACGCCGTCGTAGGGCGCCTCGGGCCCCCCCACCCCCGGATCGCCGTCGTCGCAGTCATCCGCGAGGTCGAACCCATCCCGGTCGAGGTCATCGTCGAGGGTCGTCGGATCGCAGTCGTTGTCCACGCCGTCGTAGGTGACCTCGGGCCCGCCGACGCGGGCGTCGGCGTCGTCGCAGTCCGCCGCGAGCACCAGCCCGTCTCCGTCGAGGTCGTCGTCGGGCGTGCCCGGGTCGCAGTCGTTGTCCACGCCGTCGTACGGCACCTCCGGCCCCCCGGCGTCCGGGTCGGCGTCGTCACAGTCGACGGCGGCGAGGAGGCCGTCCCCGTCGAGGTCGTCGTCGAGGGTCGACGGGTCGCAGTCGTTGTCCACGCCGTCGTACGGGACCTCGGGGCCACCGAGCGACGCGTCGGCGTCGTCGCAGTCTTCGGCCCGCGGGTGCCCATCCCGGTCCAGATCGTCGTCGAGGGTGGACGGGTCACAGTCGTTGTCCACGCCGTCGTAGACGACCTCCGGGCCGCCGACCGCGGGATCGGCGTCGTCGCAGTCGGAGAGGGACGTCCACCCGTCCCCGTCGACGTCGTCGTCGGTGGTGGTCGGGTCGCAGTCGTTGTCGAGCCCATCGTAGGGGATCTCGACGTCTCCGAGCGACGGGTCGGCGTCGTCACAGTCGACGGAGGCGAGCACGCCGTCCCCGTCCTGGTCCTGGTCCGCCGTCGCTCCGGTCTCCCCCTTGCCGCACCCGACCCACCACAACAACCCGAACATCAGCCACGCGCGCATGGTGCCCCCCGAAGCGCGCGGGAACGGGGCGCTGCCGCGCGCGATTCGACGCGAGCCGTCAACGCGATGTCAACGCGCGCGGCCATGCGTGCATCGACGACCTGCTCCTTCGCCGTGACGGCCGCCGGGCCTCATCTCGACGCCACCCGGAAGGACGCCACCGCCGGGGGCAGCGTCGGGAAGTGGTAGCAGCGAACGGTGTCCCACGAGCGCGTCTGCCGGACCTCGCCGAACGTGCGCTCCAGCTCGGCTCGGGTCAGGGCGATCGTGAACGCCGGAGCGTCGCTGGGCGCGATGCGCTGCACCAGCACGTCGTCGGGGCCAGGCAGCGCCTCCCAGGCGTCCCGATCCAGGTAGAGCCGCGTGCGGCCGTAATGGACGTAGACGCGCCCACCCTCTCGGTGGACGCGCGGGGTCCCGCCTGGGTGCGGCCCCGCCGCGAGCGCCCGAACCCTCGGAAGGTCGACGGCCACGCCCCGCGGCGGCCGGCTTTGCCACACCTTCGCCACCTGCACCTCGTCACGATCCTACCATCGCGGCTGGGAGGGTTACCTGGAGTCGTGTCCACCACCCCGTTCGCCGCGCGCACGCCGGCACCCCCCACGCGACTCTGGCGCTGGTCCCTCGGCGCCCTCGTCTGCGTCGCGAGCCTCGCCGGCGCGTTCGCTGTCGCCGGACCCGCGGTCGTCCACATCGACGCCACCCCCGACGCGCTGGTCGTGCACCACGGCATCGTCCTGTTCCGCAAAGACACCGTCGTCCCGCGCGACCAGGTGACCGAGGTGGTCGCCCTGACCACGACCGGCGCGTTCACCCGCACCAACGGCACCGCCCGCCCCGGCTTCTGCGAAGGCCGGTTCCGCCACGATGAGCTCGGCGCCGTGATGATGGCGGGCAACTGCAGCGACGACGTCGTGGTCGTGCGCCGCGCCGGCGACCGCCCGCTCGTGCTCACCCCGCCCGACCCGGCCGCGTTCGTCGCCGCGTGGCACGCCGGCGCGCCCCTCTCGATCGACGTCGACACCCGACCCGAGGCCTCCTGGTCTTTCGTTCTGATCGCGGCGATCGCGGTCGCCGGCCCCGCGCTCCTCGCCAGCTTGTTCTTCGTGGTACCCCTTCGTATCGGATACGCGGTCGGCGACGGGCAACTGGTCGTCTCGACCGCGCTGTCGCGCCACGTCGTGCCGCTGGCCGGCGCCTCCGCCCGCATCGCCTCCCCGAAGATCACGCTGCGTGCGTTCGGGACCGCGCTGCCCGGCTACCTCACCGGCTGGTTCCGCGCCGAAGGGCGAATGGTACGGATCTTCGCGACCGATCGCGCGAACGGCGTGTGGATCGAGCCGGCGGGCGCGGCGCCGGTGTGGGTCACGCCCGAGGATCCAGCCGCGTTCTTGGCGGCGCTCGCCCACCAGGGCGCGGTGGTCGGCTAGCCGTCACCCGGCGCCCCACCCAGCGAGCCATCCCGCGCGGTGCGCGTCGCCGAACGCCGACAGATCGAGGGGACGGCACCGCGCGCCGCCGAGCGCCTGCTGGTGGAGCAGCGCCAGCAGCAGCGGCGCCAGCAGCGCCAACGCCGCCGCGCGCACGTCGACGCCAGCGCGCAGCTCCCCCCGCCCCGCGTGGACCATGAGCCGCGCCTCGAGCGATCGCAGCGTCGGCTCGAGCAGGTGGTCGACGGTCGCCGGCCCGAGCGCGGCGTGGCCCAGCCCGAGCGACAGACCCGACGTGAACAACGCGCCGACCCCGAGCGCCCACCCCGCCTCGACCGCGGCGCAGTAGGCCGCGACGCTCTCCGCCAACCGCAGCGGCCCCGGATCGCGCTGCGCGGCGAGGTGCACCTCCCCGTCCGCCCGGGCCTGGTCCAGCGCGGCGACCACGACGCCTTCGTAGTCGCCGAAGTAGTGCTTGAGCGTCGGGACCGAGGCCCCGACCTCCGCCGCCAAGCCGTTGAACGACCGCGCGCGCCCCTGCTCGTCCACCAACGCGGAGGCGGCCGCCCGAGCGAGACGGGCCCGAGTGGCTTCATGATCCGCGTTTCGGACCCCAGGTGGCCGTGCGATTCTGCCCTCCTCTGCGCCGCGGCGCGTGGTATTATATCTCGACTGCGATATACTATCGCAGGGGTTGAACGTGAACGTCGTGCTCGATCGATGGTACGCCATCCTGTCGTCGGACGAGGTGCCCGCGAACAAGCCGATCGCGGCGCGGCGGCTCGGACTCGACCTCGTCGCGTGGCGCAGCGCGGGTCAGGTGGCCCTCGCGGTGGACCGCTGCCCGCACCGCGACGTGCGCTTGTCGCCCGGCCGCGTGGTAGATGGCACCATCGAGTGCCCGTTCCACGGGTTCCGCTATGACGGCGCCGGCGCGTGCACCGCGGTCCCGGCCCAGCCGGATCGGCCGATCCCCGGGAGCCTCGTCCTGCGCACGTTGCCCGCGCGCGACGAGCACGGCTTCATCTGGGCGTGGACGGGCCCGAGCGCCCCGCCGCCAGGCCCCGTCCCGTTCTTCGACTTCGCTGGGTTCGGCTGGGCGGGCTCGCAGTTCATCGAGCCCGTGCGCTGCCACTACACCCGCGGCGTCGAGAACCAGCTCGACTTTCCTCACCTGCCGTTCGTGCACCGCAACAGCATCGGCCGCTCGTTGCCGCCCGCCATGGACGTCGTGACGGAGCAAGAAGGCGACGTCATCCGCGGCTTCCTCGCCAATCAACCCGACGGGTTCCTCGAGCTGCTGGGGCCGAACGTGTGGCGCCTGCGCCTCGGCCCCACGTGGGGGTTCCTCGTGATGGCCCCGGTCGACGACGAGCAGATGGTCTACTACTCGCGCGCCTACCAGCCGTACGTCACGCGCGGGCCCGTGGCGTGGCTGGTCGGGTTGGCCAACCGCTGGGCGAACCGCTTCGTGCTGCGGCAAGACCTCGCGGTGGCGCAGACCCACCCCCCGGGCCCGTCCCGCTTACGGGCCGGCGAGGTCCTCATCGCCGCAGACGGGCCCATCATCGCGTACCGGCGGTGGCGCGAGGAGCGGAGCGGACCGCTCCTACCAAGGGAGACATAGGTTCGTCCGGTGAAGTCCGACGATCCTGCGCGACGGCCGCCGCCGCGGCCCATCACGCCCAATGGGTAATGGGTGCTTTACGACCGGTGTCGGTCGTCGTAGCGGCGGTGGTCGATGTGGCCGTTCGCGAGGAGGGAGCGTGCTGGAGCACGTGACCGAGGAGCGACGTCTCGCGGGGGACCCGCCAGCGGGCGACGGGAGCAATGCCCTTCAGGCTGCTAGTGGGGTGGACCATAAATTCGCAATAAAAATCGCGACACGGCGATCGACCTGTGATCTACTTGGGAGCAGGAGGTGCTGATGGCACGGACCGGTCGACCCCTTGCACCATTGGTCCTGACGGCGGACGAGCGGGACGTGCTGGAG
>CAIUDO010000934.1 GCA_903897935.1 uncultured Pseudomonadota bacterium | reverse complement strand
TGACGGTGACGGTGGCGGTGGCGTCGGGGATCGGCATCGTAGGGAGAACGCTCCGAGGCGGGGCCGCTTACACGGCGCTGCACGATCAGGCAGTGCCTGCGCGCTCGGAATTGTGAACGGCCCCGGGCGCGTTCAGGGCGCGGCGTACAGCGGCAGCGCGCGGCGCTCGACGGCGTCGAACACGAGCGCGGTCTCGATGTGGCCGATGCCGGGCAGCACGGCGACGCGCATCACCGCGACCTCGCGCAGGTGGTCGGCGTCGCGCACGGCGACGTGCACGAGCAGGTCGACGGCTCCGGCGAGGTGAAACACCGCGCGCACCTCACGCAGCGCGAGCAGGCCGTCCCACACGTCCGGCATCCTCGACTGGTCGCGGAGCTGGAGCGAGATCATCGCCTCGAGCCCGACGCCGACCGCGCGCGGATCGAGCGCGGCGTGCACCCCCTTGATGACCCCGGCGCCGTTCAAGCGCTTGAGCCGCTCGTGGCAGCTCGACGCCGACAGCCCGGCCTCGGCGGCGAGCTCCTTGTTCGAGGCGCGACCGTCCCGTTGCAGGTGCTCCAGCAGCGCGAAGTCGATGCGGTCCACGAATCCTCCGGTTCGTTCATGCTTCGGTGAAGCCTGGCTGTCGAGCGTCGCGGGCGTGTTCACGCCGTTTCGGCGCGCGGTGGGGGTCGATCGCTGCGGCGCGGGCTAAGGTGGTCTGCGCTCATGGGGGTCGTATGCGGGCAGGGTTCGTGGGCTGCCTCGGGGTCGTCGCGTTGTCACTCGGGTGTCGCAACAAGCCGGACTCCGAGTCGGGTCCCGGCACGGACACCGAGACGGACACGGAGACGGGGCCGACCGGGGCGCACGATCCCATCGCGCTCGGCCTGATCGGGGGCGACGGGCTCGTGATCGGGTGGGTCGATCGAGCGCTCGTCGACGGAGAGGTGATCGAGCGCGATCCGGGCACGGGGGCGTGGGAGGCGGTCTCGGCCGACGACGGCGTGTGGCGCGACACGCCCGGCGGGGTGGCGTACCGCGTCGTCTCGGGCGGTGACGTGCTCGCGGAGGCGGTCGCGGCGCCGTTGACGGTCGCCGGCGCGTCCGACGGGATCCTGCTGCGGCCCACCGACGCCGCGACCGCGACCTTCACGGTCGCGCTCGACGGCCTCCCGGCGGGTCGCCCGGCGCTCCCGGTCGAGGTGGTGCTGGGGGTGGTCGACGGGGCGTCGTCGCTCGACGCGGACTGCGCGGGCGCGCCGTGCTGGGACCCGTCAGGGGCGAGCGTGTGGTCGGAAGAAGCGGATCTTCCGTCGTCGGTGGTCGCGCTCGTGCCCGCGTTCGGCGCCGGACCGGGCGTGGTGGGGCTGCAGCTGCGCCTGCGCGACGTCGAGACCGGCCTCACCCTGGCCGCCGCCGAGGTGTCCGTCCCCGAGGTCGGCTTGGCGTTGGCGTGGGGCGACCTGCACAGCCACACCGGGCTGTCGCACGACGGCTGCGAGGATCCAGCGGACCGCGATTGCCCTGCTCGGACCGAGATCCCGGGCGCCGAAGAGTTCGCCAACGGGGTCGCCAACGGGCTCGACTTCGTAGCCCTTACCGACCACGCGGAGTGGGACCGCTACCAGAACGCGGAGACGGGCGTCGACGTCGACATCTGGGACCAAGGCGCCGCGTGGGTGGCGGAGGCGGAAGGGTCGGGCATCGTGCCGATGATCGGCTACGAATGGACGAGCGCCTACACCGACGGCGGCCCGGTCGAGGTCGGTGGCCACCGCACCGTGGTGTTCGAAGACCCGGCCCCGTGTCGGTCGTATCGGGTGCCCGCGGTTCCGCTCAGCGTGCGAAAGCCGGCGTCGGCGGTGGAGACCTACACGGTGACCACCTCGCCGTTCAGCGACCTGCCGTCCGAGCTCGCGGCGGCCCTCGCGGCGGCCGGCTCGAGCGGCGGGTGCACGCCGACCCGGTACGTCTCGTACTTCCACCACCCGGCGTACGACCCGCCCGCGTGGGTCGACTGGACGTCGCCGCTCAACGAGGAGATCGACAACCCGTTGGTCGAGATCTACTCCGAGCACGGCTCGTCGGAGTGTGCCTCCCTCGACATCGAGGGTTGTGACTGGAACATCAACGACCGCTCTATCAGCGGCGAGGCGTATTGGCGGCCGGACGGGTCGGTGCAGCGGGCGTTGCAGCTCGGGTACGCGATGGGGTTCGTCGGCGGGACCGACAACCACGAGGCGAGCCCGGGCTACGGCCTCATCTCGGGGGTGCCTGGCCACACCGCCACGATCTTCGGGGCGGAGCTGGCGTTCTCCCCGGGGGCCGTGACGGGCGTGCTCCACGATCCGCTCGGGCTCGACCGCGCCGGGATCATGGACGCCCTGCTCGGCCGCCGCACGTTCGCGAGCTCGTGGTTGTTCGAGGATCTGCGCGTCGCCGCGGTCGGGGCGGACGGCGCTTTGTACCTGCCCGGCTCCGACGTGCCCGAGGCGGCGAGCCCGCTCACGCTGCTCGTGGTGGTGGGCGACGCCGCGACGACCGTTCGGGTGCAGCTCATCGACGCCGACGGCGCGTCGTGGGTCGACGAGGAGTCGGCGTCGGTGCGCGAGCCGTTCGATCTGCTCGCCGGCGACGTGCGCTACGTGCGCGTGCGCGCGTGGTTCGGCGACGTCGAGCACCGGGCGTGGGCGTCGCCGTTCTTCGGCACGAAGTAGCCGCCTGCGATCAGCTCGCCGGCAGATCGTAGCGGATCACGGTCCGGATCGAGGTGCCCGCGGCCATCAGGTCGAACGCCTCGTTGATGCGCTCCAGCGGGAGCTGGTGCGTGATCATCTCGTCGATCCGGATGCGACCGTCCATGTACCAGTCGACGATCCGGGGCACGTCGGTGCGGCCGCGGGCGCCGCCGAACGCGGTGCCGATCCAGCGCCGACCCGTGACGAGCTGGAACGGTCGCGTCGCGATCTCCTGACCGGCGCCCGCGACGCCGATGATCGTCGACACGCCCCAGCCGCGGTGGCAACACTCGAGCGCCTGCCGCATCAGGGTGGTGTTCCCGACGCACTCGAAGCTGTAGTCGGCGCCGCCGCCGGTGAGCTCGACGAGGTGTGCTACCAGGTCTCCCTCGACGGTCGCCGGGTTGACGAAGTGGGTGAGGCCGAACGAGCGCGCCATCGCTTCGCGTGCGGGGTTGAGGTCGACCCCGACGATCGTGGTGGCGCCGACCATCCGGGCGCCCTGCACGACGTTGAGCCCGATGCCGCCTAGCCCGAACACCACCACGGTCGATCCCGCCTCGACCTTCGCGGTGAACAACACCGCGCCGATGCCGGTGGTGACGCCGCACCCGATGTAGCAGACCTTGTCGAACGGGGCGTCCGACCGGACCTTCGCGAGCGCGATCTCCGGGAGCACGGTGTAGTTCGCGAAGGTGGAGCAGCCCATGTAGTGGGCGACCGGCTGGCCTTGGTAGCGGAACCGCGAGGTGCCGTCCGGCATCAGGCCCTTGCCCTGGGTGGCCCGGATGGCCGTGCACAGGTTGGTCTTGCGCGACAAGCAGCTCTTGCATTGCCGGCATTCGGGCGTGTAGAGCGGGATGACGTGGTCGCCCGGGCGCAGCGAGGTCACGCCGGCGCCGACCTCCACGACCACGCCGGCGCCTTCGTGCCCGAGGATCGCCGGGAACAGCCCCTCCGGGTCGGCGCCGGACAACGTGAACTTGTCGGTGTGACAGACGCCGGTGGCCTTGAGCTCGACGAGCACCTCTCCGTCGCGCGGGCCCTCCAGCTGCACGGTGTCGACGACGAGCAGGGCTCCCGGTTTGACTGCGATCGCGGCGCGGACGTCCATCTTTGGTGGCTCCCAAGAGGGTTGACACGCTGCACGGTGCGCGCACCAGTGGTGCGCGGCAACATCACAAGAACAAGCCTACGACCGCGCCCGTGACGCACGCCGCGAGCGCGCCGGCCCACATCGCCTTGAAGCCGAGGCTCGCGATGTCGCCCATGCGCTGGGGCGCGATGCCGCCGATGCCGCCGAGCTGGATGCCAATCGACGCGAAGTTCGCGAACCCGCACAGGGCGTAGCTGGTGATGACGGCGCCGCGCTCCGAGATGACGGCGACGGGCCCGTTGATGGCGTCGCCGAGGTGGATGTACGCGATGAACTCGGTGAGCACGATCTTCTCGCCGAGCAGCCCTGCGACGATCCCGCACTCTTGGACCGGGACGCCCATCAAGAACGCGATGGGCCAGAACAACCAACTGAACAGGATCGACAACGACATCGGCGCGCTCGGCGACGCGTCGGCGCACGTGGACGACCACCCCGCCATCACGGCGTCTCCGCAGAACCGAACGGGCAGCAGGCCGATCATCCAGTCCACCATCGACACCAACGCGACCATCGCCATCAGCATCGCGGCGACGTTGATCGCGAGCTTCATCCCGTCGGACGCGCCGTTCGCCGCCGCCTCGATCGTGTTCGTCGCGGTGCGCGGCATGTCGATGCGGACCTCACCAGCGGTCTCGGACACCGCGGTCTCGGGGACCAGCAGCTTCGCGATGACGAGGCTGGCTGGGGCCGAGATGATCGAGGCGATCACGAGGTGGCCCGCGATGTTCGGGATGTCCTTGAGGAACGTGACGTACGCCCCCATGACGCCGCCGGCGACCGTGGCGAACCCGCCGGTCATGACCGCCATCAGCTCCGAGCGGGTCATCCCAGGTACGAACGGCCGGATCAGCAGCGGTGCCTCGGTCTGCCCGACGAAGATGTTGCCCGCCGCCGAAAGCGTCTCGGCGCCCGAGGTGCCCATCGTGCGGGCCATGACCTTGGCGAACGCGCCGACGACGAGCTGCATGATCCCGAGGTGGTACGCGACGCTCATCAACGCCGAGAAGAAGACGATGGTGGGCAGGATCCAGAACGCGAACGTCTTGATTGGCGGGGAGATCGTCCCCGCGAACGTCTGGACCTCGCCCTCACCGAACCCCACCGTGATCTGGTGCGGCTCGACGGTCTGAAACACGAACTCGGCGCCCTTGCCCGAGAACTCGAGCAGCTGGTTCACGCCGCCGTTGACGACCGTGAAGAAGAACCCGCTGATCGTCGGGGACAACACGACGGAGGCGAGCACGAGCTGGAGGGCGACGCCCCACGCGACGATGCGCCACTTGACCTTGCTACGGTGCTCCGAGAGCGCCCAGCACAGCGCCAACATCACGAAGATGCCGATGAGCGACACTAGGCGCTCCACGATCGTCGTCTCGTGTGGGCGTAAGTTCGCGGCCCACGCGGCTTCGGCAAACAGTGCGAGCAACATCCGGCGCCCCCGTCTTGGCGGGGCGAGCTTACCCCTGAGCGGCCGCGCGCGCCGTCCCGCCTGGAGTCTCCTGGCCGGTTCGGGTAGCATCGGGTCGACCAGGAGGGCGCCGTGCGCGCGTGGGTGATGCTGGTGTGCGGCGCAGGGTGCCTCGCGTGCAGCGGCTTGATGACGCCGAAGTACATCCCGCGGGAGGTCGCCGACGAGGCGCCGCCCGACGCGGGGTCGCCCGAAGGCACCATCACGGTGAAGGCGTGGTACGGCTCGATGGACCCGATCCACTGCGCGGGCTGTACGCCCGAGGCCGTCGACGCGCTGATCAACACCACGGCGGCCAGCTCCGAGGCCCCCGCCGAGGGCAAGCGCTCGCACCTCGTGGGCATGGCGTTCGACCACGATCCGAAGACGGCGTGGTGCGCCGACCCCGGCAAAGAGGCGGGAGAGTGGCTGGAGATCACGTTCTCGGCGCCGGTCGACCTCGAGGGGATCGCGGTGCACGGCGGGTGGTTCGACGGCGAGTACGCGTTGTTCCGGCACGCGCGCGTCGCCGGGCTGCTCGTGCTCCCGGACCAGGGGGCGCCGGTGTACGCGGACATCAAGGAGCCGCCCAAGGGCACGACGGTGCAAGCAGCCAACCTGGAGCACCCGGTCACGCTCGACGTCGGGGGGTGGGCGGGCGTCACGTCGATTCGCTTCGAGGTTCGGGATACGTGGCCCGGTCGGGACGGGAAGGGCGTGTGCATCTCCTCGCTCGACCTGATCGGACGTCCCGCCGCTCGGTGAGTGAAGGAGCAGCATGATCGAGTCCTGGCGCGGCGTCAGCCCCACGATCGACCCGACCGCGTGGGTCCACCCGTCTGCGGTCGTCATCGGAGACGTCGTGATCGGCCCGCGCGCCACCGTGTGGCCCACCGCGGTGCTGCGCGGCGACATGAACCCGATCCGGATCGGCGCCGACACGAACCTGCAGGACGGCGTCATCGTGCACACCACCGACGATCTGTCGGTCGTCACGGTGGGCGATCGCGTCACGGTCGGGCACCGAGCGATCCTACATGGCTGCATTGTTGAAGATGACTGTCTGGTTGGGATGGGGAGCATCGTCCTCGACAACGCGGTGATCGGGGCCGGCAGCCTCGTCGCGGCCGGGGCGTTGGTGGCGGGCCGCGCCCAGATCCCGCCCGGCTCGTTGGTGATGGGCAACCCGGGGCGGGTCGTGCGCGCGCTGCGCGAGCGGGACCGCGAGGCGATCGGCCACGGCTGGAAGATCTACGCCGCGTACGGCGCCGAGCTGTCAGGACGGTCGTCGTGACCTGGGCGGGGTGAGCGCGCCGTGCGTATCCGAAGGATCGAGCTCCACGGCTTCAAGTCGTTCGTCGACCGGACCCTCCTCGAGATCGGGGACGGGGTGTCGTGCGTGGTGGGTCCGAACGGCTCCGGCAAGTCGAACGTGTTCGACGCGGTGCAGTGGTGTGTGGGGGAGCAGTCGGCGAAGCGGCTGCGGGGCCAGCAGATGTCCGACGTCATCTTCGCGGGCTCGTCGTCGCGGTCGCCGGTCGGGTTCGCGCACGTCGCGATGACGTTCTCGTCGGAGTCCGGCGAGCCGTTCCCGGCGCCCTACAGTCACCTTGCAGAGCTTCAGGTGAGCCGTCGTCTGTATCGGGATGGGGCGAGCGAGTACGCGATCAACGACACCAAGTGTCGGCGCAAAGACGTCATCGACTTGTTCCGCGACACCGGGATCGGCAGCTCGAACTACAGCTTCATCGAGCAGGGCCGCATCGGTGAGATCATCCACGCCGCGCCGGAGCAGCGGCGGCTGTTGATCGACGAAGCGGCGGGCATCAGCAAGTACAAAGCGCGGCGGGAGGAGGCGACCGAGCGGCTCGCG
>CAIUDO010000933.1 GCA_903897935.1 uncultured Pseudomonadota bacterium | reverse complement strand
GCCCGACCCCGACCTTCGAGCCGGACTCCGGCGTGTTGCTCGACGCCCCGTGGCCGTCCGATCTCCGCCGCCACGACGACGGCAGGCTCGACCTGACCGGCTTCCCGGACCCCTACGAGCTGCCGATCCTCGCCGACTATATCGACGCCGCCGAGCAGCTCGAGGGCTTCGGCACCTCGAGCCCGATCTACGTCCAGTTCGACGGCCCGCTCGACACGAGCCGCATCCCCGAGCCGGCCGACACCACGCGGCCCGACTCGCCGGTGCAGCTCGTCAACGTCGACCCGAACAGCCCGGGCTGGGGCGCGCGCGTGCCGGTCACCTGGTCGTACGTGAGCGAGGAGACCACGTACCAGCCCGCCGACTTGCTCGCGATAACGCCGGTGTTCGGGTTCCCACTCGCCCCGAGGACCACCTACGCGCTCGTCGTCACGACCGACATCGCGTCGCCGAGCGAGGCGTTCCAGGAGCGCGCGCTCGACCCGAGCGGAGACCTCGCGACGGAGTACGCCGATCTTCGTGCCGCCGCGTTCTTGCTCGGCCTCGAGCCCGAGCGCATCGCCGTCGCCACCCAGTTCACCACGCAGGACACCGTGGGCGAGATGGCGACCATCTCGGCGTTCTTGCGCCACAACATCGAGCTGCCGTCCCTCACGCAGACGGTCCGGTTCATCGACACCGGCGCTGACCCGCTGATCGGCTCCGCGCGGTTCCTGGTGTTCGAGGGTGCGTACGCCGGCCCGGTGTTTCAGGAGGGTGAGCGACCGTATCGCGAAGAAGGTGGTGGCTTCGCGTTCGGGCCGGACGGCTTGCCGGTCGTCACGCAGTGGGACGCCATGCGCATGGCGATCAGCGTGCCCTTGGGCGGCGAGCCGCCCGCGAGCGGCTACCCGGTCGTCTTGTACGCACACGGCACCGGGGGTGACTACACGAGCTTCTGCGACAGCCCAGATGAGCTCGAAGAAGCCGCACAGTTCGCGGACGCCGGGTTCGTCGGTATCGGCATCGACCAGCCGCTCCACGGCACGCGGGGCACCCCCGACACCAACGTCGAGACCGACACCTTCAACTACCTCAACCCCGACGCCGCGCGCGCGAACTTCCGCCAGGGCGCCGTCGACCTGATGTACCTCGCAGAGCTCGTCGCCGCGGGGGCGACCACCTTCACGAGCGACACCGGCGACGTCATCCCGATCGACCCCGACCGGGTGTTCGTCGTCGGGCACAGTCAGGGTGGCCTCACCGGCGCGCTCGCCGCCCCGTTCCTCGGTGATCGGGTCCAGGGCTTCGTGTTGTCCGGAGCGGGCGGCGGGCTCGCGATCACCGTCGTCGAGCGTAAGGACCCGTTCGACATCGCGTCGCTGTTGGTCGTATTGCTCGGCATGGACCCTGAAGAGCCGCTCGACGAGTCCCACCCCGTGATCGCGCTGTTGCAGACCCTCGTCGACGTGACCGATCCGATCGCGTACGCGCCGTACTGGTTCACCGAGCGCGGGACCTGGGAGGGCCAAGCGCCCGTCTCTGTCTTGCTGACCAGCGGCCTGCTCGACGCCCAGACGCCCTACCGCACCGCCGAGGCGCTCGCCGCCGCCGGCCGTCTGCCGCAGCTCGCCCCCGCCGTGACCACGCCGATCGCGTTCGATCTGCGCGGGATCGCGGCCACCGAGGGCCCGTTCGTGGAGAACCGCGCCGGGTGGGACGGCGGGGCCGTGACCGCCGGGTTCGCCCAGTGGGACGATCCCGCCGATCACTTCGTGATCTTCACCGACCCGGGGGCCGCCGCGACCTACCGCGAGTTCCTCGCGACGGGCGCCGACGGCGCGCCGGTCATCGATCGGTACGACGACTGACGGCCGGCATCACCGACCGGGCTCCTTGCACAGCACGAAGAACTGCCCCATCGCGCGCTCTTCCTTGTAGGCCGCTCCGATCGACACCTGCGCTGACACCCGACGCATGAAGTCGCGGGTGTGGTGGTAGACGAGCACCTGCAGGCCCTTGCTGTTCGGCACCACGCCCGGCCACCCCGCTGGCACCGGGCCGTCCGGCACCTGAAAGTAGTCGACGACGACCCCGCCGCGGGCCTGCCACTCCGGCTTGCCCGCGGTGCTGTAGGCCACGAAGTACCCAGGCCCGATGTACGGCCGCAGGACGCCTTCGTTGAACCCGAACAACCGCCCGCCATCGGCGGCGGCGAACACCTTGGCGAACCGACGGAACACCGTCGGCACCGGCAATGAGTTCTTGCCGTGGTGCGTGACCGGACCGGTGGTCGAGAAGAACGACACGTCGATCGGCGGCGCCGCAGCCGCCTTCTCGTACAGCGCGCGCTGATCGGCGCGCCGCATCGCGAACAGCGCGTCGAGCCGGCCCTGATGATCCAGGGCGTCGAGGTGGGCCGCGATCGCTTCGATCGACACACCCCCATCATGGAGCATCGTGAGGAACGCTTGGGGGGATACCGCGATCTCGGACATGTTCTGCCTCGGTGTGGGTCCAACCAGACGCCCGCTGGCGGGCGCGCCAGCGGAGCACGATCAGCGGCCGCCGCCGCCTGGCCGCGGGCGCTGGCCACCACCACCCGGACGCGCCCCTGGCACGCCGGCCTTGCCACCCTTGACCGGGGCAGCGCCGTCGGCGGGCACCGCGCGGCCCGGCCCGGTGGCCTTACGCCCGTACTCGGCGACCAGGTCGTCGTAGCCCGGGAGCTGGGAAAGATCCGGCATCAACACGATCTCGATGCGACGGTTGCGCGCCTTGTCGACATCCGTGCGGTTCGGCACGATCGGCTGGTGCTGGCCGTACGAGGACGCGGACAGCCGGTCGGGCGGCATGCCGTTCGCGAGCATGAACGCCACGACGTTGACCGAGCGGGCGGCCGCGAGATGCCAGTTGGTCGGGTACAGGGCGGTGGAGATCGCCTCGTCGTCGGTGTGGCCCTCGACCTGGAACGACTGATCGGTGCGACGCGCGAGGATCTTCGCCACCTGCCCGAGGTAGTTCTTGCCGTCGTCCGACAGGTCCGCCGACCCCGACGCGAACAACACGTCCGACGACAACGACATCGACGCCTTGCCGTTCACGACCTCGAGCGACAACACACCCGCCTTGATCAGCGGGTCGACGTCGGCCAGGAGGGCCTTGAAGTCTTCGACGCGCTTGGCCGCTTCGGCCTCGAGCTTGGTGCGCTCCTCCTCACAGGTCGCCTTCTCGGTCTCGAGCGTGGCCACTTGTGCTTCGAGGTCGGCCACCTTCTGCTCGAGCTCGGGGTTGGAACACGCCGCCAGCCACAAAAGCCCGCCCGCCACTACCAGGTTCCGCACTGAGCACCTCCGGATGATGCGCCGCTGCCCGTAGCAAGGTTCACCCCATCGTGTCACCCCGCGGGCGCTTAGCAGCCTGAAGGGCATTGCTCCCGTCGCCCGCTGGCGGGTCCCGCGCGAGCACGACGTCGCTCCTCGGTCACGTGCTCCAGCACGCTCCCTCCTCGCGAACGGCTCGGTCAACTGCGTTGACCGAGCCTCGCGGCCCTGACACGGGCCTCGCTCAGCGGGCTCGGTCCGCAATGCCCTTCAGGCTGCCAGGCCGACGATCTGCGCGACGGCTTCGGTTCGGGTAGAGCAGGCGGGGAGGCACGATGGGCCCGACGACTGGCTCCGGCGTACGCGCCCTCTTCGACCCGCTCGACGCCAACGCGTGGCCCGACGAGGTAGCGCGCTTGCGCCGCTGTCGGAGCCGCGCCGACCTCGAAGACATCCTGCGTGGCGGGGCGTGGCTCGGCGCCGAGCGCGCCGCCGGGCGCCTCAAGCTCGTCAAGCACAACAACGGCACGTGGATGGTGGTGCACTACCTGGACGGTTGGTCCACCCGGCTGTCGATGGCGACGGTCTGATCGGCGATCCCGAACAACGCGCGGGCGTTGTGACGGGTCCGCTCCAGGACGTACGCCAGCGGCTCACCACGCAGCGACGCGACCTGCGCTGCGACCTCGATCACGTGCGCCGGCTCGCCGCGCGTGACGCCGACCGGCGCCATCGACGGGCAGTCCGTCTCGACGAGCAGCCGGTCGATCGGCACCACCGACACCGACGCCCGCCCGCGCAGCGCCCGATCCCGCAAGATGGCCGGCCCGAACGACACGTGCAGCCCGAGCGCGACGGCCCTTCGCGCGAGGTCGGGCGCCCCTGTCCACGCGTGCGCCATGCCGCCCGCCGCCGACGGGCCATCACGCGCGATCACGTCCAGGACCTCGGGCCACGCGCGCACGCCGTGCAACACGACGGGCAACGCCCGCTCGCGGGCGATGGCGAGCTGATCCCGGTACCACCTGCGCTGTCGCGCCCGGGACGCGTCGTCGCGCGCCCGGAGCGCGTCGAGGCCGATCTCTCCGACACCGACCATCGGCAACGCGCGCAGCGCCGCCAGCAACCGGAGCCCCTCCTGGTCGCCGAGCGAGCCCGCGTCCCACGGGTGTACGCCGAGCACCACCGTCGCGCCGATCCGTGCGCCCAGCGCCTGCCCCTCGGACCACCGCTCGGGATCCGCGGCCGCCACGACAAAGCCATCCACGCCGGCCGCGCGCGCGCGGGCGACCACCGCGTCGAGATCACCCGCGAAGTCAGGGTGGTCGAGGTGCGTGTGGGCGTCGAACGCGGGCGTCGGGACGATCAATCTGCGGGTTCGGCGTCGCCGGCGCGGCCCGACGGCGCCTTGCGCACCAACGAGCGGCGGATCGAGGGCCCCGCTTCGGGCGTCCGGTTGCCGGTCAGCCCGTGGTCGACCTCGACGCGGCCGACCTGCGCGGCGACCGCGAGCGCGCGATCACGCAGCGCGTCGAACGCGATGCCGATCGCGATCAACGCCCCGTTCATCGCGTGCCGGGTCCGGTTGCCGCGCTTCTGGAGCTCGGCGCCGATGACGTCGAGCTTGGCGCGGTACCAGTCCTCCGACGTCTTGCTGCCGCGAGCGGCGAGCTGCGCCACGAGGTTCCACGCGATCTGGCCGACGAAGTCGTGCTCCTCGTCGGCCCACAGGTCCGCGCACTCCTGCGCGACGTTCGTACGGGCCAAGAAGCTGCTCACCGCGTCCGCTTGGATGTAGCTGTCGCACTCGCTGGCCCACCGCTTCAGCATCTCGAGGTTCGGCGTGCGCTCGTCGAGCACCATGGTGGCGAGGATGCGGGCGTCGTGGTTCGCGGTGTCCCAAAGCGCGACGGCGAGCGCGTCGTCGCGCCCGATGCGCTTCGCGACGTTGCGCAGCGCGGTGAAGGAAACGCCGTACATCTCGGCGAACACGCCGTGCCGGGCGGTGGCCCGTCGGTTGGCCTCCGTGCCCTGACGCTCGAGATCCGCAAGCACCTCTGCCAGATCCATGGTCCCCTCACGCGAGGCGTCCGCCTCGGCGCGGCGCCCCCTATCACGTCCGCGACCGGCTCCAACACGAGCAGCGCCAGCCGTGGATCGAAGGTGCGTGGCGGTAGACTATGGGAATCGAACCCACCGAACCAAGCCTCTCGACCCGTCCCACCGGTTTTGAAGACCGGGGCCCGCACCAGCCAGGCACAGTCTACCGCCGGCCCCGTAACCTCGTCGCCACCCGTGCCCACCCAGATCGCGGCGGTGCCTTTGCCCGATGGCGCGCGCACGGGTACACCGCGCCTCCAAGGAGCGACCATGGGCTACCGCGTCCGCATCGACCCCAACGTTTGCATCGGAACCAGCCAGTGCGCCGAGGTCGCGCCGGCGGCGTACCAGATGAACGACGCGCACACCGTCGCCGTCGCAAAGCACCCGCAGGCGGCGCTCGAGCACCTGCTCGCGGGCGCGCGCTCCTGCCCCGTCGAGGCCATCACGGTGGTCGACGACGCGACCGGCGAGCAGCTCTACCCCTGATCCGCGGCAAGTTTGTCGCAGGACACGGCAGCAGAGGATGGGCCAAGCTAGGTTCACGTCGTGGCTTGGTCGGCACCGTTCGTGCAGGCCCGCAACAGGAGGTCCACCATGCGCCGAACCACTCACGTCGGGCTCGCCCTGCTCACGGCGATCGGGTGCAACGACTATGGGTTCGACCCCGCCAAGGAGGTCGACGCCCCACGCGAGACCGGATCCCCGCCCGAGACCGAGCCGTGGTACCCCGAGCCACCGTCCACCCTGACCGAGTCGTTCGTCGTCGAGGCCGAGGCTGACATCGTCGTCTTCGGCGACACCAGCGGGTCGATGGCCGAGGAGCTGGTCACGATGGCCGACCACCTCGCGGTGTTCACCGACCGAATGGCGGCGCTGCGGAGCGACTGGCAGATGATCGCGGTGACCGGCCCGTCGGGCTGCAACCAGGGCGGGATCCTGTCCCCGGACACGCTGGATCTGAGCACCACGTTCGCGACCGGCATCCTCACCCCACCGGGTGAGGACCTCGTGGACGAGTGGGGCCTGTACAACGCGGTCGAGGCGGTGCGCGCGGCGGGCCCCGGCGGGTGCAACGAGGGGTTCCTCCGACCGAACGCGACGCTGCAGGTCATCATCATCTCCGACGAAGACGACAACAGCCCCGGCTACGAAGCGGGCGGCGGTTACTGGGAGCCCTACGTCGAGGAGCTGCGCGATCTGAAGGGAAACACGGGCAAGGTCGCGGTGTCGTTCGTCGGCGGCGCGGTGCCGTATGGCTGCGAGACGGCCGAGCCAGGGTACGGCTACTGGGACGCCACGCTCGTCACCGAGGGCTTGTTCATCTCGATCTGTTCGGATTGGGGCCCGGAGATCGCCGCCCTGGCCGACGTGTCGGCGACGCGCAGCGTGTTCTCGCTGTCGGCCACGCCGCTCCCGGAGACGATCGCCGTCTGGGTGGATGGAGATCGCCGCAACGACGGGTGGGAGTGGGACCCCGCGGGGAACTTCCTGCGCTTCATCGACGCGCCGCCGATGGCCGGCCAGACCGTGCGCGTCGACTACGAGCTAGCATCCTGAAAGGCATTGTGGACCGAGCCCGGTGAGCGAGGCCCGTGCGAGG
>CAIUDO010000932.1 GCA_903897935.1 uncultured Pseudomonadota bacterium | reverse complement strand
GCGCCAACACCCTATCTCGGCGACGGTTCAACAGGCGTCCGACCAACCACCTTCAAATCGAGCGGACCAAGTCTCCATCAGGCGGTCCCAATCAAGACTGAATGACACAGAAACGGCGACTATTTCAGCAGCCTGCTAGGCCCAAAACAAGCGCAGGGCGGAGCCGTCAGCCATCAGTCATCAGCTTTCAGCTTGACAATGGCGCGATGGTGGACCAACCGACCTTCACCTGAACGCGAACAACCCCGTCGGCTGCCGCTGAGCGATGCATGGCTTTGACCGGGCTGACCGCTGACCGCTGACTGCTGACCGCTTGTTCAAGGGCTAGGCTGAGCCCCATGACGACGCGTCACGCTACCCGCCGACTCCCCGCCGCGCTGCTCGGCGCCGCGCTCGTGCACGCGTGCAGCCCGCCGCTGGAGCCCACCGTCGTCGTCGTGGTGCTCGACGGGGCCCGCTGGCAAGACACGTTCGGCGACGACCCGTCGACCATGACCGGCCTCGTCCCGTCGGTGTTGATGCCGCGCGCGTGGCAGGAGCTGGTCCCCGAAGCCGCCCGCGCGACCTCGGCGTACAACCTCGGCGCGACCATCACAGCGCCCGCGCACGCCGCGATGATGACGGGTCGCCGGACCTCGTTCGGCAACTACGAGGTGCCCGACGCCGGCCCCGGCGCGTATCGCCCCGAGATCCCCACCCTGCCCGAGGTGGTCGTGGCGCGCGGCTGGCGGTCGGTCGTGCTCGCGAACACCGACCTGCTCAGCCCGCTCACCGGGTCGGTGTTCCCTGGCGCCGCCCGCGCCGAGCAGCAGCTCGAGACGGACGACGCCGGCGAGCCCGCCCAAGACGACGCCGCGCTGCTCGACACCGCGCTGGCCCTGCTCGACGGCCCCGATCCCCCGCGGCTCTTGTTGGTCAACCTCCACCAGATCGACCGCTCCGGGCACTTCGGCGCGCCCGAAGACTACGGGGAGGACCTCGCGGCGATCGACGGGCCGCTCGCCGACTTCTGGAAGCGCCTGTCCCGCGGCCGGTCGAGCGCCGTCCACCTGTTCGTGCTCGCCGACCACGGGCGCCACGTCGAAGACGACGCCGATCCCCCGTGGAAGAACCACGGCGACGCCTGCGCGGGCTGCCGGCACGTGCCCCTGCTCGTGCTCGGCCCCGGCGCGCGCGCGGGCGTGAGCGTCGATGACGTCGTCACGGTCGCGGACGTCGGCCCCACCGCCGCCGCGCTGCTGGGGCTCGAGCTGCCGTACGCCGACGGCCGCGTCGCGCGCGAGCTGTTCGATGTGGCGCTGCCGGCCTCACCCACCGGCGTCTTCGACCAGGTGGGGTTCGGGGGCCACACCGCGCGCATCGAGCGGCGGGACACGGCGCACGACCGCGCGGTGCTGTGGCTCGACGACGAGCTGCGCTCGGAGCCCGGCGCGACCGCGATCGACGGGCTCACCACGTTGGCCGACGGCGGCCTCGCCTGGGCGTGTTGGCGCGAGCTCGCTGTGGTCGGCGGCGCGGCGGACCTGTGGTGGGTGCCGCGCTGCGCCCACCACGACGGCGCGTCGTGGTCGCGCGTCGCCGCGCCGGAGCCGGTCGTCGGGCCGTTCTGGTCGATGACCATGAGCACCACGCCGAGCGGCCCCGTCGCGGCGTACGTTCACAACCCGAACGCGATCGTGCGTGAGGGCCTCGCCGGCGACGAGCTGGGCGTGCGGCAGACCGCGTGGGACGGCGACCGGTGGGCCCCCCACGCCGAGGTCACGCTCGACGCCGCGTTCCCCGACGGGCTCGCGGTCGTGCACACCGGAGGGGCCCCGTTCCTGGTCGCGGCGGCGAGCCCAGACGTCTCGGAGGGGCGCTACCGGCGCCGGCTGTACGGCGGACGGCTCGGGTCCGAGGGCGCTGCGCTGGCGTGGATCCAGCTCGAGGTCGACGGGTGGCGCCTGGAGCGCCCCGCGCTGCGGGAGGCCGACGGGACGCTGCACCTGGCCGCGATCGCGACCCGCGAAGACGGCACGGCGCTGCTGTTGACGTCCAGCGAGGACGGCGGGGCGTCGTGGGGCGAGCCGGTGTTCGTGCCGCTCGGAGCGGGCGTCATGCCGCACCTGACGCCGGTGTGGGCGGGCGCGCGCGTGGTGGTCGGCGCGGTCGGCGACGGATCGTGGGCCAGCGTGTGCGCCGTCGACACGGACGGCGCGCGCCCGACCTGCGTGGAGGCGCCGGGCGGCGCGCTGTTGGCGTTACACGCCGATGGTGACTCGGTAGACGCGGTCGTCGCGCACGGCGACGACTGGTCGTGGTGGCGACCGGAGCCCGGCGCGCTAGCCGCGCCGTGATCCCGAGCGACGCCGATCAGGGCGTGGCGTACGCCTCGCACACCCGGTAGCTGTCGTAGTCGCCGAACATGTTCAGCGTGGACATGCCGTAGCCGCCGCTCGCGAACAACGAGGACGTGGCGCGGGCCGACGCGATGAGGGTGCCGCTCGCGTTGTCGTACGCCTCGCAGACGAGCTCCTCGCCGACCGCGTAGAAGCGGAGGTGGGCGTTCAGGTCGTCCGACAGGTCGTACATGCCGTCGTGGTTGACGCGGGCGAGCTGGTCGAACGTGGTGTTCGGCGGGCAGCCGGCGTCGCACTCGGACGAGATGTCGTCTTCAGCGGCGTCGAGGAACGCGCCGATCTGGACGAACCAGCCCGGATCGAAGCAGTCCTCTTCCGAGTTCTTGGCGAGCGCGCAGCGCACGCCGTGGTAGCCCTCGTCCTGGTCGACGTCGAAGTCGGCGCGGGCGAGCACGCCCGTACGCCAGCGATCGGTGCGGCCGCACAGCACCACGCCGTCGCCGTCCTGGTCGTAGTCGAACGCGACCGCCGGGCCGGACCACGACACCTCGTCGTCCGAGCCGTCGAAGTACGCCGCGTTCGCCGCCGGGAGCTCGATGATGTCGGCGTCGACCGGGAGCAGGTACCGGATGTCGCACGTGATGTCCGCCGACTCGACGATCGCGCAGTCATCGGTGCAGCCGCCGAGCGTGACGTTCCAGGTCAGCTCGGTGGTGCCGTCGACGGTGACCATGCCGTCCGGCGCGTCGGAGCAGCCGACGAGCTCCCACTGAGCCGGGATGACGTCGGTGATGACGGCGGTGGTCGCGACCGCGCCGCGGTTCTCGACGTGCAGGTCCACCGTGATGACGCCCGGCTCGGAGTGCGCGAGCTTGCCGATCATCACGGCCGCGTGCGTCTCCTGGT
>CAIUDO010000931.1 GCA_903897935.1 uncultured Pseudomonadota bacterium | reverse complement strand
CCCTCCCCTACCTCCTCACCGTCGGCACGCCACACGATCCTCGTCGTGGCGTCCCCGTAGACGGTACCGACCGTGACGGTCAGGGCGTCGCGGGCGGTTGGGCGCTCGGGGCTGATCGACGCGCCTGCGACGCTCGGGAGGATCACCACCGACGCGCGCCCAGGGGATCCCTCCCGGTCCCCAAACAGGGGCACCACCTCGACCGCCCACTCGTCCCCGGGGACGGTCACCCAGTCCGCGAGGGTGTCCAGGAACTGATCGTCGCGCGCGCGGCCGTCGAGGCTCCACCGGTAGCGGTAGCCGTCGGCGCCCTCCGACGGGGTGTCGATCACGACCACGAGAGCGTCCCAGGTGGTGGGCCCCTCGGGGGTGAGGGAGACCACCGGAGCCTCGGGGGCCCGACAGGCGAGCAGCACGGCGGCGAGGGCGCATGGCCCCGTCAGTTGGCGCGACAATCCACACCCGGCGGCACGACGGAAGGGACGGCGCCGGCGGCGACGTCGGCGAAGAAACAGGCGTACATGGGGGGGGCCTCCAGGCGCTGGAACATGACCTCGTGGCCGTCTTCGACACCATCGGCGGCGAGCTGCACCACCACCGCCGTCTGGCCGGCGGCGCCGTTGCCCGCGACCGGCAGGCCCACCGGACCCCTGCCCACCAGCTCGAGCGCGCCTTCGACCCCGAGGAACCCGGAGAGCTCGCTGGTGCTGGCGTCGAGCACCGCACCGCCGACGTCGAGCCCCGCCGACGCGCTGAGCGCGTTCGCCATCGGCGGCAGGATGTAGTGGTCGACGATCCCCTGGAACACCAGCATATGGGGCGGCGACGCCCGCTCGCCCAGCGCCCGCAGGTACGGCGGTGGGTCGGCGAGCTCGCCGACGTGCTGGAGCAGCGACAACACCGGGTCGTCCTCGGCGAGGGTGCCCGTGTCGTAGCCCAGCATCACCTCCGCGATCGGCGCGACCTCGAGCGGGAGTTGCTTCCAGACCACGTTCTCAATGTAGCTGCCCCCCGCGCCCGACAGCACCGCCGCCGCGTACCGGGGCTCGAGCGCGAGGGTCAAGGGGGCGATGGTCGCCCCCATCGAGTGGCCCATCAGGCCAAGACGGTCCGTCGACAACGACACCGAGCCGAGGCCACACGCCGACGCGTCGAGCGTGAGGTTGTCGATCACGTCGGGCAGCAAGGCCAGCTCGAGCGCGCTCTGGCGCACGTTGTCGAGCAAGGCCTCCGGGTTCGCGACGTTGAACATCAGGAACTGCTCGTCGCCGCCCCCGTCGTTGCGCATGCCGCCGTGGGGCCCGTCGATGCTCACCCCCGCGATCCCGACCGACGCGAGCGCCATCGCGGGGCCCGATCCCGGGATCGACACCACGCCGTCGGCGTCGCGTACGCCACGATCGACCAACGGGCGGTCCCCCCCACCGCCCGTACGCACGAACACCACGGTGGGGTACCCCCCAGACGGCTGCGGAACGCGCGGCACCGTCACCACGACGCGGCTGGTCTCGAAGCCTTGCAGCTCGGGCCCGCTGGCGCCCTCCGACCAGCCCCCACCCTCGGCGAGGAACGGGGGGTCCCCGCGTTGGAACACGGGTACGTCCATCGTGCCCTCGAAGACGCAGTAGTCGTCGAAGGTGTCGGTCAACGAGAAGCCGCCCGCCATGGGGGTGTAGGCCCGGGCGGCCTCGGTGAAGCGCACCGCCTGCGCCACCGGGTCCTGGGTGGTGAACACCGCGAGGGCTACGACGGAGCCGCGCGGGGTCCCCCACGACTCCACCGACACGAGGGCCGACGACAACGCGCCGGCGACCCCCTGGTCCACCCCCTGCGGGTCCCCCGACGCGAGCGCGCGCATGGCCTCACCCGGCGCGAGGGACGCCCCGGAGGCCGCCCGTACCGCATCCGTGACGATCGCGGCGTAGCGGGTGGCCGGGCGGAGCGGCGCGCCTTGCAGCGGCAACACCACCAGCGGATGATCCGGCCCGAACGGGGTAGCCGCGGGCGCCGTCACCACGACGGGCACCCGACGGCCCCGCTCCGGCGACGCCGGGTCCACGTCGACCAGGAACACCGACGCGTCCGCTGTGAGCGCGCCGCTAAGGGTCGGCAACGACGCCGGGTCGAGGGGCTCGGTCGCCGAGAACACGATCGCCGACGAGGTCGACCAGCCGTCGAGCACGCCGTCGCCGAGCGCGCGCACCTGCTCGACGAACACGACGCCGTCGGGGTTCGGGAACGACGACAGGTCGACGACGCCGCCGACGAGCAGGTCGTCGCTGGGGAACGGCGCGTCGAACAACCCGCCCGCGCGTGACAGATCGAACCGGATCGTGGGGCCCACGACCGGTTCGGGCCTGCACCCGACCGCCAAGAGCGAGGCGACGCCCAATCGAAGCATGCCCCTCTGATATCTCGACGGACCGTCACGCGGGCGTGGCACCTGCGGCACATTGCCGCAGCGAGGAGTCGACGGTCGCTACCTCACGGGTCTAACGTCGCGCTGGGAGCGCGTTCGTGAGCGTCTCGGTGGTGGTGTGGATGGGGCACGCGCCCGTGCTTGCCCCTGGTCTATCGGTCCCGGAATCGGCGGCGTGTGCGCGATCGCGCGACGCGATGGCCGCCGCGTGCGCGCGCGTCGTCGGGCACGAGCCGCACGTCGTGGTGGTGGTCGGGGCGTCCGGGCCGCGTCGCGGTCGGCACTGGTCCGTAGTGCATTCCCCTATCGAAGGTGATTTCAGCGCGTTGGGCGGGCCGGAGGTGCGGGTGTCCCTCGCCCCCGCTGGGGACGCCGCGCGCGCGCTGGTGGAGGCGGTCGGGAGCGCCGCGCCGATCGCGCTGGCGGCCCCGGGCCCGCTCGACCCCCGCGCGCTCACCCCGGCGGCCCACCTGTCAGCGGCCGGATGGGCCGGTCCGACGATGCACATCGCCGTTCCGCGCGCGCCGACCGGCGCGGCCGAGGTCGGCGCCGCGATCACGCGCGCCGCGGCGCGCCGCAACGAGCGGTGGGCCGTCGTGGTGGCCGGGAACCTGTCGCACCGCCTCTCGGACCGGGCGCCCGCCGGGTTCTCGCCGAACGGCGCACGATTCGACCAGCACGTCCGTCGCGCGGTGCGCTCGGGGGACCTCGATGCCGTGCGCGCCGTGCCCGCGGATTGGGCGGAAGAGGCCGCGGAGGACTGCATGGCCGCGTTCGCGGTCGGGCTCGCGGCCGCCGGCAAGCGCCGCGCCGGGACCGAGCTGTTGGCGTACGAGGGCCCGTTCGGCGTGGGGTATCTCACCGCGATCCTGCACGACGCCGAGCGTGGCTTGCCGAGCGTGCTCCCCGCGCTGGCCCGCGCGGTGATCGGGTGGCAGCTCGGGCTGGGTCCCCAGCCGCGCGCGCCGGAGCTGCCGCGCGCGTTCACGCGGCCCGCAGGCGTTTACGTGAGCTTGTACCGCCGCGAGGACGGCAAGCTCCGCGCGTCGGCCGGCCGCCACGAGCCGCGCTGGGACACGCTCGCCGACGAAGTGGCGGACGTCGCGCGCCGCGCCGCCACCCAAGATCCGCGCATGGGCCCGCTGCGCTCCGACGAGCTCGAGTCGCTCGTCGTCGAGGTCACCGTGCTCGGCCCGCTCGAGCCCGTCGACGACGTCGACCGCATCAACCCGAAGATCCACGGCGTGCTCGTCAGCACCGACCAGCGGACCGGCCTGCTCCTGCCCGACCTGCCCGGCCTCGTGCGCCCCAGCGACCAGATCGCGATCGCGCTGCGCAAAGCCGGCATCTCTCCGCGCGAGCCCTACGTCGTGCACCGCTTCACGGCGCTTCGAATCGACGATTCGACCTGACGCGGGCCGGTCGGTATACTCGCCGCCTACCCGCGGACCTCCCCATGAACGTGCTCCGAACCCTGGCGCTCGCCGCGTCGTTCGCCTGCTCGGACTACGGCTACACGAAGAACGAGCCGGTCGACGCCCCACGCGACACCGCGACCACCGAGCCGCCGGTGGAGTTCCCACGCTGCGGTCCCGACGCGCCGGCTGGCCCACCCGCGCCCGCCATCGAAGAGTGCCGCGCCGAACCTACGGTTGGCACGTTCTCGCCGGTCACCGAGTGGACCTGGACCAGCAACCCGATCCACCCCGGCTACGACGACATCATGGCGGCGCCCGCGGTCGCGCCGCTCGTCGACACCGACGGCGACGGCGACGTAGACGGCGACGACGCGCCTGCGGTCGTGTTCACCGCGTTCACGGGCGGCGCGTACACCTCGCCGGGCGCGCTCGTCGCGGTGCGCGGCGACGACGGGAGCACGCTGTGGAGCGTCACGTCCGCCGGCGGCTTCGCGCCGTACAGCTCGTCGGGCGTCGCGATCGGCGACCTCGAAGGCGACGGATCGCCGGAGGTCCTGGTGTCGGCGGCGGGCGGCTTGATGTGCCTCGCCGCCGACGGGTCGTTCAAGTGGCTCGCCCTCGTCGCGCACTCGGCGTACGGCCACCCCGCCATCGGTGACCTCGACGCCGACGGCGTCGCCGAGATCGTCTACGGCGGCACCGTGCTCGACGCGTGGGGCAACGTGCGGTTCACCACGCCGGAGGGCACCGGAGGCGGGTCCTACCTGTCGTTCCCGTTCGATCTCGACGACGACGGCATGATGGAGATCGTGCTGGGTAAGGCGGCGTACAGCTACGACGGCGCGCTGCTGTGGACCGACGGCGGCGCCGACGGCTGGCCCGCGGTCGGCGACCTCGATCTGGACGGCTCGCCGGAGGTCATCCGTGTCGCGTCCAGCGTGATCACGGTGTTGACCGCCGAGGGCGCGCCGTTCTGGTCGTTCACGCTCACCGACGGCGGCGGCGGCCCCCCCACCGTCGCGGACTTCGACGGCGACGGCGCCCCCGAGATCGGCGTCGCGAGCCGCTCGTACTACCGGGTCATCGATGATGACGGCACCGAGCTGTGGGCGCAGCCCGTGCAGGACTTCAGCTCGTCGGTGACCGGCAGCTCGGTGTTCGACTTCGAAGGAGACGGCGCCGCCGAGGTCGTCTACGCGGACGAGCTCACGCTGTGGGTGTACGACGGCGCGACGGGCACGGTCGAGATGGCGTGGGACTCCCACAGCTCGGGCACCCTGTACGAGTATCCGATGGTCGTCGACGTGGATCAGGACGGCGCCGCCGAGATCGTCGTGCCGTCGAACGACTACACCTTCTCCGGTTCGAATGGCATCACGGTGATCGGTGACGCGAAGTCGAGCTGGGCGCCAGCGCGCCCGGTCTGGAACCAGCACGCGTACTCGATCTCGAACGTCGACGACGACGGCGGCATCCCGCCTGGCGGCACCACGTCGGAGTGGCGCGCGTGGAACAGCTTCCGGGCCGGCAATTCCAAGACCGCGGTGGGGCTGGGGCTGCCCGAGCTGCAGATCGGCCCCGTCGAAGCGTGCGTCGACGAGTGTTGGGCGGACGCCGCGTTCCTCTGGATCGCCGTCGCCAACGCCGGGATCGCGGACGTACCGGACGTATCCGTCACGATCTACGTCGACGGCGGCGTGTTCTTGTCGCCGTGGCAGACCGTCACCACCGGGCCGTTGCCGAGCGGCGCCACCACCTGGCTCGGGCCGTTCGAGGTGCGCCGCGACGAGTTCGGCGGCGGGCTCGAGGTGCGCGTCGACGACGACGGGACCGGCGTCGGCGCGTACGACGAGTGCACCGAAGGCAACGGCACCGTCGTGATCACCACCTTCCCGTGCGACGAGGCGTGACCATGCGGATCCGGAAGGCCGCGGCTTGGGGCGTTCACCTCTACACCGCGTCGGGCCTCGTGCTCGCGCTCGTGCAGATCTGGGCGCTCACCCGCGCCGATGCGCCGTTGTTCTTCACGATGAACTGGATCGCGTGCGTGATCGACGCCACCGACGGCACGCTCGCCCGCCGGCTGGAGGTCAAGAAGGTCGTGCCCGAGTTCGACGGCCGTCGCCTGGACGACATCGTCGACTACCTCACGTTCGTGTTCTTGCCCGCCCTCGCGTTACCGGCGTTCGGGCTGCTCGATGGCGCCTGGATGTGGGCGGCGGCGCTCCCGGTGTTGTCGAGCGCGTACGGGTTCTGCCAGGACCGCGCCAAGACCGACGACGCGTTCGTCGGGTTCCCGTCGTATTGGAACATCCTCGCGTTGTATCTGTACGTGTTGCACCCGACGCCGCTCGTCTCCACGGCCGTGCTCGCGGTGCTCGCCCTGCTCGTGTTCGTGCCGATTCACTACCTGTATCCGAGCCGCACCCGCTTGCTGATGCCCGTGACCGTGGCGCTCGGCGTGATCTGGGCGGCGGCGATGCTCGCGGTCGGCCTCGCGCCGAACGCGGAGTGGGCCAAGCCGCTCACCTTGGCGTCGCTGTATTATCCGGCGTACTACCTTGTGCTCAGCCTGGTACACGACCGGCGCGTGCGGCGCGCGACCGGCTGACGGTCACTCCGCGAGCAGCTCCTCGACCACCGCGTGCCCGCCGAGCGCGTCGAGCGACCACAAGATGTACCGGATGTCGACGTGGATCGATCGGGTCACGTCGGGCATGAACACGTAGTCCGAGGCGATCGACTCGAAGACGCCGTCGAACAGCGCGCCGACGACGCGCCCCTCGGCGTCGTACGTCGGGGATCCGCTGTTGCCGCCCGTCGTGTCGACCGTCGACAAGAAGTCGACCGGGACGTCGCCCAGCGCCGGCATCACGTACGGACTCTTCGCGGAGGTGGCCGCGGCGTCGCGCAGCGGCTGGGGCGCGACGAACGGCTCGGCGCCGTGCTTGGCGACCATACCCGCGACCGACGTGAACGGGGTCGCGACGAGGCCGTCGCGCGGACGGTAGCCCTCGACCTTGCCGAAGGTGACCCGCAGCGTGCCGTTCGCGTCGGGGTACACGTTGCCGGTCGACGCCGCGAGCATCGCCTCCATCACCACCGGCTGCACGCGCGACCGTGCGCCACCTTCCGCCTCGGAGCGCGCGCGCGCGGCGGCGTACCAGCCGTCCTCCATCACGATCGCGAGCTGCATCCAGGGATCCGACGACGACCTGAGCTGCTCGGGGGACTGGCCGAACGCGGCGCCGGGGGCCGCCGGGTCGGCGGCGGCGTACAGCGCGTCGACCGCGGCCGAGGCGCCGCCGTGCTTGGTGAGGAACGCGTCGAGCGCCGGGACCCGCTGCGCCGCGGGCAGCGCGTCGTACCACTCGAGGGTCTTGCCCACGATCAGGCGCTCGGCGCCGGGCACGAACACGCGCGGCACCTGCGCGAGCGACGCCTCGACGTCTGCCCGATCCCGCTCTTGGTACCCGGGATCACGCTCGGCGTCGGGCCGCGACTGCTCCAGGCTCCAGCGATACACCTGGTGTGACGCCGAAAAGATGCGTGCGAACCGGCCGAACCACCCGATCAAGCCCTCCTGGACCAGCCGGTCGCCGGCGGCGCGCTCGATCGACGCCAGCTCCTCGAGCGCGGGGAGGTACGCTTTCGCGCGCTTCTTGTCGGCGTTGGCCCACGCGACGAGCTGATCCCAGGCCGCCTGGCGGTCCCCGACCAGGTCGACGCCCGCCAACGACGCCAGCACCCCTTGCCGGTACTTGAGGCCGTTGCCGATGCTCGCCGCCTGGGGGAGCACCTTGCCGGCGAGCTCGGGGTGCGCGGCCGCGTAGCCCTCGAGCAGGGCGACCAGCTCCTTCATGCGCACGATCGCGAGCGGGTACGCGACCTCGATCACGGGGCGAACCTCCCAGACCGTCGCGTACCGCTCGGTGTTGCCCGGGAACCCCGCCACCCAGATCGCCTCCCCTTCGCTCACGCCGGTCGGGTCGACCTTGCCGTAGCGGGTTGGCTTGTACGGCACGTTCGCGGGGTCGAACGCGGCGGAGCTGCCGTCTGGCGCGACATACGCCCGCAGGAAGCTGTAGTCACCCGCGTGGCGCGGCCACTGGAAGTTGTCGATCTCGCCGCCGTAGTCGCCGACCGCGGCTGGCGGCGCGAACACGAGGCGGAGGTCGCGGATCTCCACGGCGCGGTCCATGCGGTAGCGCAAACCGCCGTAGTACCGCGACACCTCGCAGACGCGGCCGGCGCCGTCCGACTCACACGCGGCGATCTCACGCTTGATCGCGGCCTCGATCGCGTCGGCGCGCGCGGCGTCGCTGAGCTTGCCCTTGAGCCCGCCGACGATGGTGTCGGTGACGTCGACCGAGTGCTCGATCAGCCACGCGCGGGCGGTCGGGCCGGCCGAGATCTCACCGGCGCGGTCCGGCGCGACGAACCCGTTGGTGTACCGGTCGTTCTCGGCGTCGGACGCGCCTTGGAGGTAGCCCGCGACGCAGTGGTGGTTCGTCATCAGCAGGCCGTCCGGCGAGACGAACGACGCGGTGCACCCGCCCAGCGAGACGACGGCGGCGAGCGGGCCACGCGCGAGGTCCGCCATCTCGGCGGGCGGGATCTTGACGCCTTCTTCCGCCATCATCGGACCGAGCTCGGTGAGCTGCTCCGGGCTCCACATCCCTTCACTGGCCGACGCCACGAACCCCAACCACCAGCTCATCCTACCCCCTGATGCGGCCGGCACGGCTAACCGGATAGCCGCGCGTATGAGCCACGAAGCCTTGCCGCAGACGAGCGCGCCGCTGATCGCGGCGCTGCGGTTCTTGTTCCGGTACGTCGCCGGGCCGCTGTTCCGGGTGCGGGTGGAGGGCATCGAGCACGTGCCCGCGACGGGAGGCTGTTTGATCCTCCCGAATCACCACGGCGCGCTCGATCCGTTCTGGGTCGCCCAGGAGGTGCCGCGGCCGGTGCACTTCATGGCGTCGAGCAACTTGTTTCGGCGGCCGTGGATGGCGGCCGGCTTGCACGCGGTCGGCGCGTTCCGCAAGGAGAAGTACGTGCGCGACGCCGCGTCGACGCGCACGGTCGAGGCGCTGGTCGGCGCGGGCCGGGTGGTGTGTTTGTTCATGGAGGGCCGTCGCACGTGGGACGGTCGGATGTCGGATCCGGGCGATGGTATCGGCCACCTCGTCGCGCGGCTCGGGGTGCCGGTGGTGCCGGTGCGGCTCGAGACGGCGTTCCACTGGCAGCCCCGGTGGGCGCGGTGGCCGCGCTGGGTGCCCGTCCGCATCACGTTCCTTCCGCCGGTGCGGTACGATCCAAAACAAGACGCGCACGCGATCACGCAGGATCTCTGCTCGCTCGTCGCGACGCCGGCGTCGCCCCGGATCGACCGTCCGTCGTTCGGGTTTCGGATGGCGGAGGGGTTGGAGGCGTACCTGTGGGCGTGCCCGAGCTGCTTCGCGGTGGCGGCGACGGGCGGGCGGGGCGACGTGTTCTCGTGCCGGTCGTGCGGGGCGTCGTGGAAGGTCGGTCTGGACGCGCGTTTGACGGGGGCGACCGGTTCGATGACGATCGCAGAGGCGTTCGACGGGATCATGGGGCACTTCGGGGACCCTCCGGTGGAGGATCCTGCTCGGTTCGCGTCGGAGGGGGTGATCGCGGCGTTCCCGGGGTGTGCGCTCGGG
>CAIUDO010000930.1 GCA_903897935.1 uncultured Pseudomonadota bacterium | reverse complement strand
GTCGCCTGACGGCGGGTCATGCGCGAGGACGACGTCGCTCCTCGTTCTCGTGCTCAAGCACGCTCCCTCCTCGCTAACGGCCCCGTCCGGATGCCCGTCCACAGCCTACGAGGGTGCCGCCGCGACCCATCGAAGCGAGCTCCGTTCGGCTCGATCGGCGACACCAGCGCGCACGCGCGGGGGATCCGGACGGTGGTGCCGTCGGCGGACGTCTGGGCGTCGTAGCCTTCGATGTGCCCGTTCGGAGCGACCGAGGTGGGCAACGCGTCGCATGATCCCGCTCGAACCAGCGCGGCGACCCTCGAACCGACTTCCAATCGGATCAAGCGACGCGTTGGCCCCTTCGAACACCGCCGCTACGACGACCTTCACTGGTCATAAAGCAGCGAATTCCTACCGCTTCGACCACGTGGTCGTCATGCTGCCATCGCGGCGTCCCTCCCTCGCCGTCTTCGCTCGGCATGCTCGGTCCGGCCACCTGATCGGTGCTGCAGCCGGCGGCTACCCCGGGAACAACGGCTTGCACAAGCCCAAGCCGAGGTACCGCCCCGCGCCGATGACGATCGGGCCCGCGACGGGCGACGCGAAGTGCAGCATCGCGTGCACCTGCACACGTCGAACTCGGTCCGCACGCATCGGGAACGGTGGATGATCCCCGTCGATCGCGTAGCCCCCAAGGAGCGGGGGCGTGAGCCCGAGCGACACCTCGGGGGCCGGCAACCCGAGCCGGGTGACCGAGTCCCGCACACAGGCGACCGCGCGCGCGTACGCGGCCGCCTGTCGGTCGGGATCGGGGCTCGTCAGGTTGCCCGGGTTGAGGTCGAGCGCGATCGGGGTGGCGGTGGCCCAGTCGGTCGCCGGCCCGATCCACTCCTGTAGACGAAGCGGCGGCGCGACGTCGCTGGCGCGCTCCAGGCGCATCGTCTGCCCGCGGAAGCCGACCTCGAAGCCGGCGCGCCGCCATCCCTCCAGGGCGTGGTGCAGGCGGCGGCTCGCCGTGGCGGCGGCGTTCGGCAAGTGGAGCAACACCCCGAGGATCGCTCCGCTGGCGCCCGGCCAACCGACGTCGGGGATCGGCGCGATGACGAGGTGCGGCCGCTCGCTTGGGCGGCCGTCGTGGCGGTGCCCGGTGATGCCCTCAGGCGCCTCGTCCGACGCGAACCTCAGCACCGCGCCGCGCACCGCCTGGGCGACCGCGAGCCCGAAGCGCCCCACCGGGCTCGGACCGACGCCACGGAGGAAGACATGTTCCCCAGCGAGGTGCGACGTCGGGTATGGGCCGATCGGCGGCCGGCCGGACGGCGCTCGGGCGCGACGCCACGCCGAGACGAGCACGCGCAGCTCGAGGACCGGCGCGCATGATCGGCCCACCCGCGCTGCGAGCCGCGCCAGCGCCCGCGCGTGACGCAGCGGGGCGCCGTCCGCCCACACGAAGGAGAACCAGCAGCCTGGCGCGCGTCGAACGCGGATCCACCGAGCCCAACGGCGGGCCTGCAGCCGCTGGCCGCGGGGCAGGCGGTCCCGCCACGCGACGCCGTGCGCGGTCGGGCGGGCCCAGCGCCCGCCCGACGCCGACGGGGCGCCCTCGTGCGCGATCCGAGGCGCGGTCTCCTGCTCCAGCCACACCAACGCGGCGAGCTCGGCCTCATCGCCGTGGCTCGCCGCCCAAGCGGTGGTGAGCGCCGCGCACACGCGCCCGGACGTGAGGGTGGCCCGACCCGGTGGGGCGACGCCGCACGGGCGCCCGCCCCAACGAACGGCGATGCCGAACGGGGCGACGACCACCGAGCGTTGTGGCCGCTCTGAGTTCGTGTCAAACGCCAAACAATGCCTCCGTGACGACCCTGGCCTCCGGCGCGGCGCGCCGGTCGATCGTGCGCCGGCGGCGCCGCTTTGTCCGGATACTTCGTGCGGGCCGTGCGTCCAGGCCAGGTGTTGGCTGAGCCAGCATACGCTACAATTGTGGCGCACGTCCGATGGGTTGTGCGGGCTGAAGCCTACGGCCCAGCGGGCTGGAAGCCCTTGCTCCAAACTAGCTTTCGTTTGTGTGTATTGTGTTTCGCACGCGGCGCCGGGCCGCTGCGACGAGGGCGGCGAGCGACGCCATCGCGCCGCCGCGCGGGCCGGTCCCGCAGCCACACGCCGTCGCGTCGCGGTCGAGGGTGAACACGTCGATCGGGCGCGCCACCGACGGTCCGTCGCCGTCTCCGAGGCCCCAGGTGGTGACCGTCATCCGGCGCCCTCGGGTCTGGACCGACACGTAGCCGTGCTCGGACGGCACCTCGATGGTGTCTCGGCGCGTAGCGGGGACCACCAGCGCGTCGCGCACGTAGGCGAGCGGGTCGCTCGGCAACATCAGCCGGTCGAACAACATGCTGCCCGCCGTCGGCACGATCACGTAGACCGGCCCTCCGTTGGGGCCGGTGCCGTAGCGCGCCACCCGGTCGTCCCCGTGGACCGGGTGCCAGCGCTGGTAGAGGTGCACGTGCGCTTGGAACACGACGTCCGCGTTGCCGTCGAGGTGATCGCCGACCGGCCGGTAGACGAGCTGCTCGTCGGGGAACCGATCGGAGGCGTCCCATGCGGGGTGGTGCATGCCGGCGACGAGCCAGCGGTCGTCGGGCGGGTCGTCCGCGAACCGCTCGCCGAGCCAGTCGTGCTGGGCGCCGCCCGGCTGGAGCTCGGCCGGCGCCTCGGTGTTCAAGGCGATCAACCTCGTGTTGCCGTACGCCTGCTCGTACGCGCCGCCGACGCCGAAGTAGCGCGCGAAGTGTCCGGTGTCGGGGTTCGACTCCTTGTCCGGGGTGTCGTGGTTGCCCGGCGCCGGGACCAGCGGGACGGACGCGAACAGCGGTCGGGCGCGGTCGAAGAACACCCACCACCACCCGGGCACGTCGTTGCACGCGAGATCTCCGGGGGCGAACACGAACCGGGCGTCCGGGTGGTCGAGCGCGGCCGCGACGACGTCGCTCCACCGCTCGTCGTCGCGCCCGGAGTCCTGCATGTCCGCCATCACGAGCCAGTCGAACCGCTGCGCGTCGACGTCCGCGGTGCGAAATGAGGCTACTTCGGAGCTTCGCCCCAGGCAGTCCCAGACCTGGTAGTACCAGTCGGTGCCCGCCGGGAGGTCGGTGAGCGCGACGCGGTGCATCGTGTCGCGCACGGTCCCGACCGCCCGCTCGGTGACCTCGGGGTCTGGCCCGTGCGCGACGACGCCGAGGCACGGCACCGACGTCTCCCACGCGACGATCACGCCGCTGGTCGGGTCGACCTGCTCGTCCCAGCCCAAGAACGGGCCGATGTACGGGAAGACGGCGTCCCACCCGTAGTGCAGGCCGTCGCGGTCGTCGCGGTCCCCGGTGGCGGGGTCTTCGAACCAGAAGTGCAGCGCGCGCAGGTCCGCTGGGGTGTCGAGGTCCACCCACGCGTGGTCGCCGTCGCGGGTCAGCGGCCGTCGGGCCTCCCACAGCGCGCCGCCGGCGTCTTGCGGGGCCTCGACGAACCCACCCCCGGCGGTGACGTGCTGCCACCCGTCGAACCCGTACACGATCGTGAGCTCCGGCCGGTCGACCAGGGCGCCCGAGTACGTGACGCGCACCGGCTCGCCGGGGATCGGCGTGACCGGGTCGACCGAGACGACCCACGGGAGGTACGGATCGAGGTCCTCCGGCGCCGCCGCGACCGCCGAGGCCAACACGAGGAGGAGGCCGATCACGGCGCGGTCATGGCGACGCCTCTTCTTCGTCCGAGATGAACGACCGCAACAAGGCGACGCCGCGGACCAGGGTCAACGCGAGGAAGACGCCGCCCCAGACGTCGTTGCCTTCCGCGATGAACACGAAGGCGACCGTGCCAAAGGTGACGACGGTGACGACGCCGACCAGCGTGCGCGCGCGAGGGCTCATGGGGTGAGTATCTCCGGCGCGCGGCGACACGTCCAGGTGCCCGCCGGTGTTACGGGGGCCGGCCACGCCGGTGAGGCCTCTGGAGCAGGAATGCGTCACCTCGCGGGTGCGACCACGTTCATCGGCAGCTTCCCGAGCGACACCCCGGTCATCGGCTTGCCCGAGATCGCGCTCGTCGGGCGGTCGAACGTCGGCAAGTCCTCGGCGATCAACCGTCTCTTGATGCGGACGACCGCGCGGGTCTCGCGCACGCCGGGCCGCACGCAGACGGTCAACCTGTTCCGGCTCGGGGACGGGATGGTGGTCGCGGACCTGCCTGGGTACGGGTTCGCGAAGGTGCCGGACGCGGTACACGCCACTTGGGACACCATGATGGCGGACTACCTCGGCGGGCGCGAGGATCTGCGCCTGGTGATCGTGCTCGTCGACGCGCGGCGGGAGCCGCAGGAGCTGGACCGCGCGATGCTCGATCTGCTCGAGCACTACGCGATCCCGTCGGTCGTGGTGGCCACGAAGGTCGACAAGCTCACGCGCAACCAGCGGCACGCGGCGCTGGGGGCGTTGCGGCGCGGCCTCGTGCTGCCGGCCGACCAGCCGCTCGCGTTCTCGTCGCACACGGGGGAGGGGCGGGACGCGCTGTGGGATCGCATCGAGCGCGCGTGCGGAGGCGGCCGTGGGTGACCGTCGTGAGGACCGGTTCGGCAAGATGGCCCGCGAAGACGGCTTCGAGGCGCGCTCGGTCTACAAGCTCGAGGAGATCCAGAAGAAGCACCGGCTGATCTCCGGGGGGATGCGCGTGGTCGACCTCGGGTGCCACCCGGGCTCGTGGAGCCGCTACGCGCTCGACCTGATCGGCGAGCGCGGGCGGCTCGTCGGGGTGGACACCAAGACCCCCCCTGGATTGCGCGGGGTGTTCCTCACCGAGTCGGTGTTCGACGTGACGCCCGAGCGCCTGCTGGAGGCGCTGGGCGGCCCCGCCGACGTGGTGCTCTCCGACATGGCGCCGTCGACCACGGGCGACCGCGCGGGCGACCACTACCGGCAGATCGAGCTGGCGCGGCAGGCGCTCACCATCGCGCTCGCGGTGGTGCGCCCGGGCGGGTCGTTCGTGTGCAAGGTCTTCGAAGGGGGCGAGGCGGCCGCGTTCGTCAACGAGGCGCGCGCGGGCTTCGGGACCGTGCGGCGGGTGCGCCCGGAGGCGGTGCGTAAGGAGTCCCGCGAGTGGTTCCTGGTGGGGACCGCACGCCGGAACGGTTAGTCCAGGCCATCAGCCATCAGCCATCAGCCATCAGCCATCAGCCATCAGCCATCAGCTATCAGCTTTCAGCTTTCAGCTTTCAGCTTGACAATGGCGCGATGGTGACCCATCCGACCTTCGCCTGAAGTCGAACAACTCGGTCGACTGCCACTGAGCGATGCATGGCTTTGACCGGGCTGACCGCTGGCCGCTGGCCGCCTGTTCAAGGGCCCAGCAGCCTGAAGGGCATTGCTCCCGTCGCCCGCTGGCGGGTCCCGCACGAGGACGACGTCGCTCCTCGGTCACGTGCTCCAGCACGCTCCCTCCTCGCGAACGGCCCGGTCAACTACGT
>CAIUDO010000929.1 GCA_903897935.1 uncultured Pseudomonadota bacterium | reverse complement strand
GGTCGGCACCCCGGCCGCCGCGAGCACCTCCTTCGTGAACGCCTTCGACCCCTCGAGCCGCGCCGCGGCCGCCGACGGCCCAAAGCACGGCACCCCGACGGCGGCGAGCGCGTCGGCCACGCCGGCGACCAGGGGCGCCTCCGGCCCGACGACGACGAGGTCCACCGCGTGCTCGAGCGCGCGCGCGACGATCGACGGCACGTCGCGGGCGGGCGCCACGACGCAGCCCTCCGGCGCCCCCGGCCACGGGTTCGTGACGATCAACCTGCGAACGGACGGCGAGCCCGCCAAGCGCCACGCCAGGGCCGCCTCCCGACCGCCTGCGCCCACCAGCAGCACCTGCATCTCGATCCCCCAAAACGAACGGTCAGTGCCGGAAGTGCCGGATCCCGGTGAACACCATCGCGACGCCGGCCTCGTTCGCCGCCTGGACGACCTCGTCGTCCCGGATCGAGCCACCCGGCTGGATCACCGCGCGAACCCCCGCCTCCGCCGCCGTCTTCAGACCGTCGGCGAACGGGAAGAACGCGTCCGACGCGAGCGCGGCCTCGTCCAACGGCGCGGTCGCCTTGCCGATCGCGAGCCGAACCGCGTCGACGCGGCTCGTCTGCCCGGCGCCGATGCCGGCGAGGCGGTGCCCAGCGCCGTGCGCGACCGCGAGCGCGATCGCGTTGCTCTTCACCGCGGCCACCGCGGTCCACGCGAACCGAAGCGCCGCCGCCTCACCGTCGGTCGGGGCGCGCTCGGTCACGACCTTCCAGCCCGGCGCCGCCCCGGCGTCCCACGACTGCAACAGCCACCCGCCCTGCACCCGCTTGGCGTCGAACCCCGCCGCCCGCGACGCGGCCCAGTCCGCCGGCAGCGCGACGAGGCGGAGCTGCTCGCGATCCGCCATCCGCGCCGCCGCGTCGTCATCGAAGCCAGGCGCGGCGATGACCTCGAAGAACACCTTCGAACGACGGATCGCGACGACGTCGGCGAGGGTGACCCGCCGGTTGAACGCGAGGATGCCGCCGTACGCGCTGACCGGATCGGACGCGAGCGCCTGCCGATACGCCTCGTCGAGCGTGTCGGCGGTGGCGAGCCCGCACGGGTTGGCGTGCTTGACGACGCAGCACGCTGGCGGATCGAGCTCGAACACCGCGCGGATCGCCGCGTCGGCGTCGGCGATGTTGTTGTACGACAGCTCTTTGCCCTGGAGCTGGACGAGGCGCCCGAGCGAACGCCCCGCGCTGCCATCAGCGTAGAACGCCGCGGATTGGTGGGGGTTCTCTCCGTAGCGGCACGTGGACACCCGGCGGAGCGGGAGCGCGAGCTCGGAGGGCAGCGCCTCGGCCGTCGACCGGTCGGCCAGCCACCCGGCGATGATCGCGTCGTACCGGGCCGTGTGGCGGAACGCACGCACGGCGAGATCCCGACGGAGCGACGCCGCTCCCTCATCGTCACCGCGCCCCAGCGCCGCGAGCACCCGGTCGTAGTCGTCGGGATCGACGACCACGGTGACGAAGGCGTGGTTCTTCGCTGCGGCGCGCACCATCGTGGGCCCGCCGACGTCGATACGCTCGATCGCCTCCGCGACCGTCGGCGCGACCGCGGCGTCGGCCACGGCGGCCTCGAACGGGTAGAGGTTCACCACGACCACGTCGATCCAGGCCACCCCCGCGCGATCGGCGTCGGCTTGGTGCCGCTCGCGGTCGCCCAGGATCCCGCCGTGGATTCGGGGGTGCAGGGTCTTCACCCGGCCGTCCATGATCTCGGGCGCGCCCGTGTGATCGCTGACCTTGACCACGGGGATGCCGGCGGCAGCGAGCGCCTTGGCGGTCCCGCCCGTCGACAACACCGTGTAGCCGAGGCTGACGAGCCCCTCGGCGAACGGCACGAGCCCGCGCTTGTCTGACACGGACAACAGTGCATACTTCAAGGAGATGCTCCACTCTTGAGGTCCAGCGGGCGCCAGTACATCACGCGCACCCGCTCGTCGGGCTCCTGGTAGCCCTCGATGAGCACCGGCGCGCCCTGGTACGGCGCGAGCTGCTCGTTCGCGTCTTCGTGCAGAGGGAACCACTGGCCGGTGTTGTGGTCCTCGACCCCGAGTTGCACCCCACGCATGGTCAGCGGGCCGATCCACGTGGGCAAGCCGTGCAGCCCGTCGTGCACCCGGAACGCGGTGACGACGACGTGCGGGCCTGCGCGCCGCCCCCAAATCTCGGCGGTGTGCCCGTCGAGCGCCGCCAACCACAGCGCGTCGCCGGACAGGACCAGCCCGCGCGCGTCGCCGTCCCACTCGGACAGCACGGACCCACACGCGCCGACGCCCGCGAGGCCTCGGACATCCTCCGCGCCGCACGCGACCGTGCCGTCAGCCAGCAGGGCCGGGTGGACCAACCCGGTCGCGTGGTACGCGCAGCCGGGAGCGACGGACACGAGCCACACACCGGCGACGGGCAAGAGTTGGCGCACCGAACCCCCGGTGGGGCGCTCCGATAACGCCCCGTGACGAAGCTGCCCCTCGGCGAGACGTCTCGTTGCGGAACGCCCGGATCGTATTACCATCCCGCTTGCTCCGGTGCCGCCGGGGCGCTCCTCCTTGCGAGTCGGTGCCGGATGTCGAAGCGCGTACAGGTGGGTCCGTTCGAGCTGGTACGACGCACGTCCATCGACGCGCTCGGTGAGGTCTGGGTCGCGACCGTCGCGGGCGAGCCGGCGCGTCCGGTCGTCGCGCGCCGATTGCCGGAGTGGATCCTCCGCGATCCAGCGCGCCTCGCCAGCGTGGCCGCCCGCGTGCGCGACCTCACGGCGGCGCGCCATCCCGTGCTCGTGCCCGTGCGGGAGCTCGCGGTCGGCGGCGGCGAGGGCGCGGTCATCGAAGACCACAACGACGGGGTCGGCCTCGACGCCGTCATCGCGTGGTGCGCGGCGCGCGGCCGGTCCATCCCGGTGCCGGTCACGCTGCACGTCATCACCCAGGTGTGCAACGGGCTCGACACCCTCCACGCCCTCGCGGGGTCCGGTACGTCCGCCGAGTCCACGTTGCACCTCGCGATCCGCCCGGCGGCGATCCGGATTGGTCGCGATGGCGCGGTGTACCTGGGTGGCTTCGGCCTCGTGCGATCGCCTGTCGTCGCGCCGCGCCCGTCCGGCCAGGTCAACGTCGTCGACGTCGCGTACCTGTCCCCCGAGCAGACCACGTCGGACCAGCCGCTCGGCCCGATGTCCGACCTGTTCAGCCTCGGGGCTACGCTGTACGAGCTGCTCACCCTCGAGCGTGTGTTCGACGGCCAGTCGCCGCTCCAGACCATCCACAAGGTGCGCCGCGCCGAGGTCTCCGCGCAGCTCGCCAAGGCGCGGGAGGTCGTCCCCGGCATCGACAAGGTGTTGTATCGGGCGCTGAGCCTGAACCCGCGCCACCGGTACCAGCGCGCGTTCGTGCTGCGCGAGGATCTGCGCGGCTTGATGAGCGGGTGGTCGTTCAACCGCATCCTCGACGACATCGGCGCGCTGGCCAGCGAGGTGCTCAACGCGAACGCCCTCACCGGCACGCTGCACCTGCCGACGCCAGCGCCGCTCCCGCCTACCTCCACGCTGTTCGACACCGAAGAAGACGACGACGACAGCGGGATGCCGGCCACGACCCAGGCCCGTCATGGCGACACCGCTCCGTTCGATCGGGTGGCTCCTGCCGGCGGAAACCAGCCACAGTACGGGAACCTCGCGGTGGTCGGCCGAGGCGGCGACGCGACGGACCTGACCGGCACCGATCCACCGCTGCCCGAGCACACCGAGTGGACGCACCGGCCGAGCGAAGGCAGCGACGTCACCGATCCGACCGCGGCGCAAGAGCGCCCCGTGCCCCGCCAGGCCGGGGTGGCGTCCCGCGGCGTGTTGCCGGAGCCACCTCCGCCCCCGATGCCGGGCACGCCTGCCCCAGCGCCCGAGCCGTCCCCCGAGCGTCCGGCCCCAGCGGCGCGCACGGCCCCGCCCGCGCCCAAGGCGCCGTCGGCGCCACCACCAGCGCCGCGCCCGGCCCCGGCCCCACCACCCGCCGACCACGACGACGAGGTCGCCCCGCGCGCGAAGGGCATGTTCGGCCTCGCAGCGGCGGGAGGTGCGCTCACCGCCGTGCTCGCGATCAGCTGCGCGGGCATCGGCGCCGTGGGCGCGGCGTTGTTCCTAAGCGGTGATGCGCCGGATCCGGTGGTGGTGTCGGCGCCGGGCACCCCGGCCGAAGAGGCCCCCGCGCCGCCGCCGGTGGCTGCGGCGCCGCCTGAG
>CAIUDO010000928.1 GCA_903897935.1 uncultured Pseudomonadota bacterium | reverse complement strand
CCGCTGGTGGTGGCGGGGGCGCGGCGTTGCAGGGCGCGGAACGCGGGCACCGGCTCGACGACGCCGATGATCGGCGGGAGCTCGTCGGGGGCGGCGGGCGCTCGGGGCGACGGGCCCTCTTCGGCGTACGCAGTGCGGTGCAGCGCGGCGCGATCGTCGGGCATGACGGCCTCCCGACGGGAAGGAACCACGCGCGCCCCCTCGGGTCAAGGGCCGGATGGTGGGCTCGCTCGCCAGCGCCGGGCTTCCGCTGGGTGCGCCCGTGGCGCCGCGCTATGCCGACGTCGGGGTCAGCGATGAACGCGGCATGGGTTCTGGTTGGGGTGCTCGGTGCGTGCGGGGGACGGTCGGCGGGCGGCGAGACCGCAGCGCCAACGCGCGCCGACACGGACACAGACGCCGACACGGACACGGACGCCGACACCGACACGGACGTCGACACGGACACGGACACCGACACGGACACGGACGCCGACAGCGACACCGACACGGACGCCGACACCGACACGGACACCGGCGCGGGGCCCGTCGACGGCGACGCGGACGGGTTCGACGCGGGCGAGGACTGCGACGACGCCGATCCGGACGTGTACCCCGGGGCGCCAGAGGCCTGCGGCTCCGGCTTGGACACCGACTGCGACGGCCGCGCGACCCCGTGCGGGCCGTTCGGCGAGGTGTCGCTGACCTCCGCGGTGGCCCGGTTGGACTCCGACGAAGCCGGCGGGTGGGCCGGTCACGCGATCGGCGAGGCGGGCGACGTCGACGGCGACGGGCACATGGACCTCGTGATCGGCGGATACACGGCCGCGTCCGCCGGCCCCGAGACGGGCGCGGTGTGGGTCGTGCGCGGCCCCGTCGCCGGCGTGGTCGACCTCGGGTCGACGGCCGCGATCTGGCGCGGGCAAGACGCTGGTGACAAGGCCGGGCACGGCGTAGACGGCGTCGGCGACATGGACGGCGACGGCCGGGACGACCTGATCGTCGGCGCATACACCCACAGCCGCGTCGCCCGGGCCGCGGGGGTGGTCTACGTGCTGAACGGCCCAGCGGACGCCGGCGGTGACCTCGGCGGCGCCGACGCGGTGCTGCACGGCGAGGCGGAGCTCAACGGGGCGGGCTTCTCGGTCGACCGCGCGGGTGACGTCGATGGGGACGGGCACGCCGACGCGTTGGTCGGGGCGTTCTACCTGAACGGTGGGGCCGGCGGTGCCTACGTCGTGCGCGGCCCCGTCGCCGGGGAGGCGTCGCTCGGCGCGCACATCCGGCTGGAGGCGGCCGGCCGCTTGGATCAAGCGGGCTGGGACGTGTCGCAAGCGGGGGACGTGGACGGGGACGGCCTCGGCGACGTGCTCGTCGGCGCGCTCGGTGACGACACCGGGGCTCCGGACGCGGGCGTCGCCTGGCTCGTGCCGGGCCCGGTCGTCGGGGGGCTGCTCCCCGACGTCGGGACGGCTCTGGTCGGCAACGCGTCGGGGGACAACGCCGGCAAATTCGTCACGGACGCCGGGGACGTGGACGGGGATGGCCTGGACGACGTGGCGGTGGGGGCGATGCAGGAGGACAGCGCGGCGCCGGAGGCGGGGGCGGTCTACGTGGTGCTCGGCCCGGTCCCGGCCGGGGCGCTCGAGGCGGTCGCCGTGGCGAAGCTGCTCGGCGTCGCCACGTACGATCGGGCCGGCAACCGCGTGGCCGCCGCCTACGACGTGGACCGGGACGGGTTCGCCGACCTCGCGGTCGGGGCCTCCGGCGGCTTCGGTACGACCTACCTCGTGCGCGGCCCGCTCGTCGGCACGACGAGCCTCGCCGACGCGGACGGCCTGTACGTGGGCCTCGCCGACGGCGACTCGGCGTCGCGCATCGAGGGGCAGGGCGACGTCGACGGCGACGGCTTCCCGGACCTGCTGATCGGGGCGCCGCGGGCGGACAACGCCGCCGAAGACGGGGGATCCGCGTACCTCCTTCGCGGTGGTGCGCTGCCCTGATCGCGTCGGTCGGCGCTCGGGCCACCGAGGGTACCGAAGGAGAGGCGGGGTATTGGGGTGGTGCGCCGGGCGCTGCCGGGTCGCGATAGCAGTGCCACGAGGAGTGACCATGGCGCTGCTGCATCGTGTCCCCCCCCGCTTCGCCGACCTCGGCGCGGGCTTGACCGTTCGCCGCCTGTTGCCGTCGGCGGCGTGTCGTAAGGTCGGTCCGTGGGTGTTCCTGGACCACTTCGGCCCGATCGAAGGCCGGTCGGTGGACGTGCCCCCGCACCCGCACATCGGCTTGTCCACCGTGACGTACCTGTTCGAAGGCGCCGTCGAGCACCGCGACTCCACCGGTGGCCACAGCGTCGTGCGCCCGGGAGAGGTGCACTGGATGCGGGCCGGTCATGGCGTGGTGCACAGCGAGCGGGCGCCGCGTCGGCCCGAAGATCGTGCGGCGCGGATGCACGGCCTGCAGCTGTGGTGCGCCCACCCGGACGGCGCCGAGGACCAGGAGCCGCGCTTCGACTTTTGGACGGATCTTCCACGGTTCGAGGTGGGGGGTGCGCGTGTGCACCTGCTGGCCGGCGACGGGTGGGGGCGGAGCGCGCCCGTAGCCGTCACCTCGCCGCTGGTCTACGCGGTGGTGCACCTCTCGGCCGGGCAACGGCTCGATCTGCCCGACCACGCCGAGCGGTGCGCGTTCGCGGTGCACGGGTCGTTCGCGGTCGATGGCGACCTCGCCGCCGAGCACGAGCTGCTCGTGGTCGACTCCCACGCGCGCGCCCTGGTCGCCACTACTGACGCCGTGGTCGCCGTGCTCGGCGGCGCCCCGATCGGCCCCCGGCACATGTGGTGGAACTTCGTGCACTCCGATCCGCAGCGCTTGGTCGAACAGGCCGAGCGGTGGCGTCGCGGCGGGTTCCCTACCGTCCCCGGCGACGACGATGAGCGGCTCACCGCGCCGCGCGGCCCCTGACGCTCTGTGGGTGATCGCGACGCCCTACCGTACGTATGCGGTTGAGGCGAGCCTGCCGCTTGACACGCAGCCCCACGACGGAGGAAACAGGGCCCGCGGGAGCACCCATGCGGGAAGGGACAGGGTATCGGTCGATCGGAGCGGCGCTCGCGGCGGCGGTGCACGCGGCGCGCGCCCAGGTGGGGGATCCACTGGCGCTGGTGGCCCTGGTCACCCCCTCGTCCGTCAACGGGGTGTTGGCGTTGCAGGCGCTGTCCGGTGAGGGCCCGTGGATTCGTGTCGAGGCCTGGACGCCGGCGCGCATCGTCGAAGCCCGCGCCGACGCCAACGGGGCGCTGCCATCGCCCCCGCCCCGCTGGACCGAGCTGACCGTGCAGCGCTGCGCGGCGACCCTGCCGGGTTGGCGCGACGCCCTCGTCGAGGCGATCGGGTGGTTGGAAGCGTCCGAGGTCCCGCCGGAGACCTTGCGCGCCGCCGCGACGGACGCCGCAACCCGCGCCCGGGTCGACCTGTTGGCCGACCTGATGGGCGCGCTGGCGTCCGCCCGATCGGAGGCTGGGTATGCGTCGGCCGCCGAGCGGGCCGCCGCGGCGCTCGGCCACGCGCCAGGACCCGTCGATCGCCCGCGCGCGGTCGTGGTCCTGGGGGAGGAGCGCCTCGCGCCGGGCGCGTTCCGCGCGCTCGCCGCTTGGTTGGCCGACCGGGTGGTCGTCCGGGTGTGTGTGCCCCCGTTCGACGATCTTGAGCCCGAGCCGCTCGGCCTCGCCCGCGCGTGCGGCGACGCCCCGACGGTGTGGGTGCGCCCCCCCGACAGCGATCTGGGGCGGCTGCGTGGGGGACGCTCTGGGGCGCGCGACGGGTCGGTGGTGTTGGTGCGCGCCCCCGACGAGGTGCGCGACGTCATCGAAGGCGCCCGGGCGGCGCTCGACGCCGTCGACGCGGGCGTGCCGCTCGACCGGATCGCGCTCGTGATGCCGAGCTCATCGGGGGGCGCGGTCCTGCGCGACGCGCTCGCCAAGGCGGGGGTTCCAGCAACCTGGATGACGGGCCCGCCGCTCGCGATGGCGCCGTCGGCGCGGTTCGTCCGCACGGCCTTGCTGCTCGCGGCGGACACGGCGTCCCCCCGGGTGTGGTTCGACGCCCTGCGCCAGCCGGCGCTGCGCCTGCGCAAGGTGCTCGGGCCGGAGGCGACGACGGGGCGCGGGTCGTGGCGCCGGATCTTCGCGGGGATGCGCGCGTGGTCGGGCGGCGCGCGCTTGCTCGAGTCGTTGTCTACGTGGATCGCCGATCACCAGGACCCGAAGGACGTCGCGGCGGCGGGCTCGCTGCGGGACGCCGTGGTCGCCTTACGCGCCGCGCTCCCCCCGGCGGGCGTCGCGCCGCTCGGGGCGCACGCGGCCCGCCTCGATCGGTTCCTGGCGGCGTGGTGGGCCCCGACCCAGGACCTCGGTCAGGTGCGGGCGCTGCTGCAATCGTGGAGCGGCACCGGCGCGGTGGTGCCGTTCAGCGTGTTCGCCGACGAGCTGCGCGCAGCGTTGCAGGCCACCCCGTGGCTGGAGGGCGACCTCACCGACCGCGCGGTCCGGGTGCTGTCGCCGATGGCCGCGCTCGGAGGGGCGTTCGACCGCGTGATCGCGGTGGGCCTGGCCGAAGGTGCCCTGCCCGTCGTGTTCCGCGAGCACCCGTTGCTCCCGGAGCCGCTGGTGGCCGCGTTGATCGGCGCCGGACACCCGGTCCCGGATCGGGCGGCGCAGGAGCGGGCGGAGCGCCGGCGGTTCGCTGCGATGTCGACGTCGTGCGAGGGGCGCCTCGTGCTGTCGTGGCCCGAGCGCACCTTGCTCGACGGCAAGCCGTCGCGGCCGAGCCCGTTGGTGCTGGACGCCCTCGGGGTGCTGCTCGGCCGTCGCGCGTCGAGCAAGGACCTCCGCGCCGCCGCGAGCGCGCCGCCCGCCCGGGTTCGGCCGGATCGGGCGCTCGACCGGTCGGAGCACGAGCTCGCGAGGGTCACCGCCGACCCGGCCGAGGCGGCCCCTGCGCTGGCGGCCGTCGCGTGGCGATCGTTCGCGTTGTATCGGTCTCCCGCGCGCCTCGCCGCCGGGGTGCGCGACGCTTGGAGCGGCAAGGTGCCGCCCGACCTGGTGCCAGTGCCCGGCCTCGACGGCGCCCCGATCTCCGCGCGCCGCCTCGCGACCCTGATCGCCGACCCCGCCCGCTACTTCTTCGAGGACATGCTCGGGGCGTGGGCGGCCCGCCCCCTCCCGGACGCCCCACCGTCCCCCCTCGACGACGACCTCGACGCGCGCGTGGTCGCCGTCGCGACCGCTGGGGGCTCGTTCCCAGCGGCCTGGGACGCCGCGGAGGCCGACCGCTACGTGTTCGTCGACCCCCCGTCACCACACGAGCGCGCGCTGGCGCGGGTGCTCGCGGAGCGTCGCGCGCGGCGGGTGGTCGCCGCGCTCGACGGCGCGTCGCCGAGCGAGGTGGAGGCCCCGCCGTTCGGCGATCTGCCTTGGGTGGTGGGTGGAACCCTTGGGTTCGTATCGGATGACGCGCTGCTCGACGTCGGGCGGTGGGTCCCCGAGCGGGTCACGGTCGAGAGCGGGGCGCCGCTCGTGCACGCGCTCGCGGCCGGATTGGCGTCGGTGTGGCTGGTCAGCCCGGCCCGGGAGTCGTCGGGGAGGGTGTCGGACCTCGCTCCCGAGCTCCGTGAGCGCGCGGCGTGGGTCACCGAGCAGGTGCGCCAGGGGGTGTTCCCGTGGGGCCCCTCCGACCGGATGCGGCTCGCCGGCGAGCACGAACCAGCGGCCGACGAGGGGGGGGCATGACCGACGCCGCAGCGAGGCTTCAGGCCATCGAGGCCGTAGATACGTCGATCGCGGTCACCGCCGGGGCCGGGAGCGGCAAGACGACGGTGCTCGTACAGCGGGTCGTCCGCCTGCTCCGAGGGGGGGTGCACCCCTCCCGCATCGCCGCGACGACGTTCACTGAGAAGGCGGCGGGTGAGCTGGTCGAGCGCATCCGCGACGCGGTCGAGGAGGCCGCCGAGGCGCGCGAGGCGTGGGCGCTCGCCGCGTCGTCGTCGTTGTCGGAGCTGGTGAGCACGACGATCCACTCGTTCTGTCGCCGGTTGTTGGACATCGTGGCGCTCGAAGCCGGGTGGACGCCGGGGGTCACCATCGACGCTGCGAGCGGCGCGAACCGAGCCGCGATCCATCGGTGGCGACGGGACTTCGAGTCGCGCGCGCCCGAGGTCGCCGGGCTCGTCCGGTCGGTCGTAACGGTGGGGGATCTCACCCGGGCGCTCGGCGCGCTGCTCGACGGTCGGGACCTGGAGCCGGTGCACGGCGGCGCCGTCGACGTCGGAGCGCTGCACGCCGAGGTGCGCGCCGTCGCGGCGGACCTGATCGACGCCTCGGCCGGCTGCGCGCGCCCCGAGACCTGCAAGCTCTACCTCGGCAACCGCGCGCTCCTGGAGCACGCCACCGCTGCGCTCGCCGCCGGCCCGCTCGACGCCGTGTCCCGGGCGCTGCTCGACGAGGAGCAGGGCAGCCTCGTCGGCGGGCGGGCGGGTGACTGGCCCGATGGCGGCAAAGGGGCGTTTACCGATACGATCAAGGCGTGGCGCGCGCTGCCCGGACGAATCCGGAGCGCGCTGCACGGCGTGGTGATCCACGAGCTGCACACGCACGCGCTGCCGCTCGCGCTCGAGCTGCGCGCGGCGTCCGGCGAGGCCACGTTCGACGATCTGCTCCATCGGGCCCTCGCCGCGCTGCGCGACGAGTCGGTGCGCGCAAGGTTGGCGGCCCGCTTCGACGCGGTGCTGGTCGACGAGGTCCAGGACACCGACCCGATCCAGGCCGAGATCGCGCTGCTGCTCACCGAGGACGGCGGCGCGCCGCGGCCGGGTGGTCTGTTCGCGGTCGGCGACCCGAAGCAGTCGATCTACCGGTTCCGCCGCGCCGACGTCGACACTTGGTCGCGGCTGCGCGACACCATGACGGCCTCGGGAGCGTCGTTGTCGCTCACGCGGAACTTCCGGTCGGTCCCCGGCGTGGTGGCGTGGGTCAACTACGTGTTCGCGGACATGCCGGACTACGAGCCGCTCGTCGCGCACCGCGGCCCGGCGGCCCTCGATCCCGTCGTGGTCGTGGCCAGCGAAGAAGCCGGCGACGCGTCGGCGATCGCGGGTCACCTGCTCGATCTTCGCGCTGGGGGCGCGACCGTCGACGGGCGACCGTTGGCGTGGCGCGACGTGATGGTGCTCGTCCCGTCGTGGACCCGCGCCGAGGCGCTCCAGCGCGGCCTCACCGAGGCGGGCGTCGACGCGCTGGTCGAAGGGGGCAAGCAGTTCTTCGGTCGCGACGAGGTGCGCGCGTGTCTGGCCGCCCTACGCGCGATCGACGATCCCGGGGACGCCGCGTCGGTCGTGTTCACCCTGCGCGCGTTGTTCGGGTGCTCCCACGAGGACCTCCTGCGCCACGTCGCGGCGGGCGGCTCCTGGT
>CAIUDO010000927.1 GCA_903897935.1 uncultured Pseudomonadota bacterium | reverse complement strand
TCGGTGTTCGGGACGAGCGGGCAGTTGTCGCAGTAGTCGCCGACGTCGTCCTTGTCGATGTCCTCCTGCAGGTTGTTCGGGATCTCTGGGCAGTTGTCGCACGGATCGCCGATGTCGTCGCAGTCGAGGTCTTCTTGCTCGGGGTTGAAGATGTCGCAGCAGTTGTCGCACGCGAGCGTGAAGATCTGGTCGGGGTAGCCGGTGTACGGGTCGATGATCTGGATGTCGCCGCAGGAGAACAGGTCGCCGTCTTTGTCGTACGTGTCGGTCGGGAGCGTGCACCCGAACGCGGCGTAGTCGTAGTAGTAGTCCCGCGACTCCCACGCGCAGGTCTTGTCACTCGGATCGACCAAGCCTTCGTCGGCGAAGTCGATCTGGTTGCAGTTGAGGTCCTGCGTGAGCTCCGTCACGCACTGGGCGTGCGCAGAAAGAGCGAGGACGAGCGACAGGATCATGGTTCCTCCGTACCGTGGACGGATAGTGTCACGAGGCGCAGCCGGTGATCACCGACGGCGCCGCCCGAGCACGAGTGGGAGCAAGAGGACGAACAAACCAGGGCTCACCGAGCCCATGTCGCACCGTGGGCCGCCGCCGCGGATGGAGACCGGGAAGTCGCACACGTCGCCAAGGCCGTCACCATCGGTGTCGCCCTGGTCGGCGTTCTCGATTGCGAGGCAGTTGTCGCACGCGTCGCCGAAGCCGTCTCCGTCCGTGTCCACCAGGGTGGGATCGAAGTGGATGGGGCAGTTGTCGCAGGTGTCGCCCACGCCGTCTTCGTCCGCGTCGAGCTGGTCCGGGTTGACCTCGAGCGGGCAGTTGTCGCACTCGTCGCCTTGTCCGTCGAAGTCGCCGTCGGTCTGCTCGATGTTGGACTCGAGCGGGCACGCGTCGCAGACGTCGCCCAGCGAGTCGCCGTCGGTGTCCGACTGCTCGGGGTTGGCGAGGACTGCGCAGTTGTCGCACACGTCGCCGAGCAGGTCGCCGTCGGTGTCGAACTGGTCGAGGTTCGACACGTCGACGCAGTTGTCGCAGACGTCGCCCAGGCTGTCACGGTCGGCGTCTTCCTGGAAGACATTAGTGATATCAGGACAATTGTCGCACACATCGCCGATGAGGTCGATGTCGACGTCGGACTGATCCGGGTTGTAGTCGCGCGCGCAGTTGTCGCACGCGGTGCCGACCTGATCGAGGTCGTCGTCGGCCTGATCGGGGTTGAAGCTCAACGGGCAGTTGTCACAGATGTCACCGACCAGGTCCTTGTCGATGTCGGACTGGTCGTTGTTCTTGACGTCGATGCAGTTGTCGCAGATGTCGCCGACGTCGTCGCAGTCGATGTCTTCCTGCAGCGGGTTGGCGTTGTCCGGGCAGTTGTCGCACTGCATCGAGAAGATCTGATCCGGGTACCCCGTGACCGGATTGTACAAGATGACGTCACCAGCGCCGAACCCGTCGCCGTCCGCGTCGAAGTCGACGACCAGCAGCAAGCACCCGAACGAGAGGTAGTCGTAGTAGTAGTCGCGGTTCGGGTAGGGCAGGCCGGTGGCCGGATCGATCGTGGTCGCGCAGACCGGGTCGGAGAGATCCACCGGGAGCTCGTCCGACACGTCGATCTGGTTGCAGTTGAGATCCTGCGTGAGGTCCGTCGCGCACTGGCCGAACGCCAGCTGCAGGAACAACAGCCAGAGGATCATGGGCTACCTCCGCCGTCCGCCGGCGGATCGGCGGGACGCTCTTTGGTTTCTTCGGCCGGAGCCGGCTCCGGCGCCGGGGGCGGCGGCGGGGGCGCTGCGGTCGGCGGCGTCTCGGGCGGGCGGGTGACGGCGGGCGCCGCGGGCGTGTCGGACTCCTCGGAGAAGTCGAACAACGAGTCGGGGCCCTTCTTCTCCTCGATGACCTTCGGCGGCTCCGGCGGCGGCGGCGGCGGCGGGTTCTTCGCCTGGGACGGCGTGCCGTTCCACGGGAGCAGGATGTCGGACGGGTAGACCGGGAACTCGTCGCCAGGCGCGAGCTGGTTGACGATCTTGAACTCGACGCGGCGGTTCGCGGCGAGCGACTCCTCGTCGGCGCCTGCGCGGACCGGGATGACCTCACCCATGCCGCGGTAGGAGATGCGGCTCGGGTGCACGCCCGCGCGGATCAGCTCCTTGAACACCGCGAGCGAGCGGAGGTTCGTGAGGTTGAAGTTGTACTCGTAGCTGCCTTCTTCCGACGCGTGGCCCTCGACGACCAGGTGCCCGATCCGGGCCTCCTGGTTGAGGAGCTTGGCGACGTACTCGAGCGTCGGGATCGAGATCGGGAGGACGACGTCCTTCGCGAACTCGAACTGGATGGGATCGCGGATGACGATCCGGTTCTCGACGATACGGGCGAGCTCCTCGGGCTTCCACTCGACGACCGCGGGCGGCTCGGGGTCGATCGGGATGTCTTCGATCGGCGGCGGCTCACGCGGCGGGGGCTCGGCGACCATGAACTCCGGCGGCGGCGGGGGCGGCGGCTCGGGCTTGAAGTTCCAGACGAGGCCGGCGAAGATGCGCAGGTCGGTCGTGCCGTAGCCTTCCGTGAGGCCGCTGCCGCCCGCGACGTGAATCTGGAGCTGGTCGCTCGGCTTGATCTGCGGCCCGACCATGAACTCGGTCGCGTTCTCGGCGCCGCCTTGGCCGAGGAAGAAGAAGCCGGACCGGTTGATGACCGCGGCCTGGATCGCGACCATGTCCTTGTAGACCCAGGTGCGCAGGCCGCCGCCGTTGACGAGCTCGGACGCGAGCGCGAAGTCCTCCGCCGTCACGACCGCCGAGCGCGCGGTGATGCCGACGTTGCCGAGCAGCTCCACGGGCCCGAAGTCGAGCATGAGCGAGAGGTTGCCGAGGCCGCGCGGCGAGGTCTCGCCGAGGAACGCGTTGCGCGTGCCGATCGGGAGCGTGACGCCGGCGTCGGCGCCCAGGTAGAACGGGCCCGCCTTGACGATGCGCACGTTCGCTCCGAGGAACGCGTCGCCGATGCCGAACACGTCGGAGTCGAGGGTAGGCGTCTCGGTGCCCCAGCTCGCCGCGACCGGCAGCGTGAGCCCGATCGCGAAGATGTCGGCGATCGCGTAGGTCGCGCCGAGGTGGGTCATGCTCCGGTTGGAGATGACCTGCGACTGGTCGTCGCCCTCGTACAGCACCAGCGGGCTGTCTTCGAACTGCGTGAACAGGCCGAACCGGAGGGTGCCCGTCTCCGCGAGCTGTGGGCTCTGGAGGCTGAACATTGCTCCGGAGTCGAACGCCGGACGCACCAGCTCGACGTCGGTGGAATAGCCCGCTGCGAGCGCGGCATCGGCCCAGATGAGGACGGCCAGGGAACTAAGGGTGCGGAACACCGCTCCTCCGTGCAGGCGCGGGAGTATAGGGGCGGAGGCCACCTGTCGAACGCAGGTTGTCGAGGAGTTCGGAGATACCTCGGATTCCGACACGCGATGCTCCAGGTGGGGCGATGGGGGGGTGTGGCGCGCGCTCATGGACGCGCCCGAAAGCCGATGCGGCGCAGGCCGCCGCGGGTTCGAGACCAGTTGGGCTCGACCTTGACGAACAGCTCGAGGTGCACCCGGCAGCCGAGGAGCGCCTCGATGTCCTTACGTGCCGCGACCCCGATCCGCTTGATCATCTCTCCGCCGCGGCCGATGATGATCCGCTTCTGGCCGTCACGTTCGACGACGATGTCCGCCATGATGCGAACGAGGCCGCGGCTGTCGCGCTCTTCCTCGTCGAACTGGGTGACCTCGACGAAGGTCGCGTAGGGGACCTCCTCCTCGGTGAGGTGGAAAATCTTCTCGCGCACGACCTCGGCGGCGAAGAACCGCTCGGAGTGCTCGGTGAGGAGGTCGACGGGGTAGAGGGGAGGATGAACCGGAAGGTTCTTCGTGATCTGGGCGCGCAGCGCGTCGACACCGTCGCCGGTGAGCGCGGAGATCGGCACCGCCGCGAGCAGCGCGATCTGCTGCTGCCACGCGTCGATCACGGGCAACATGAGCGGCCGCGGCACGACGTCGGCCTTGTTGCACGCGAGCACGACCCCGCGCCCGTTCGGACCGCCGAGCGCCGCCGCGATGCGGTCGTCGGTCTCGTCGAGCGCCGGCCGGCCGGTCTCGACGCGGTGGGCCGCGTGCGCCGCGTCGACGACGATCACGACGACGTCGACCTCGGGGATCGACTCCAGCGCCACCGCGACCATCTCCTTGTTGATCTCGGTCTGCGCGTCGTGGATGCCGGGCGTGTCGACGAGGATCGCCTGCGCGTGCTCGTCGGTGAGGATCGCCGAGATCCGGTTGCGCGTGGTCTGCGGCTTCGCGGACGTGATCGCGAGCTTGCTGCCGAGCAGGCGGTTGAGCAACGTCGACTTGCCGGCGTTCGGTCGACCTACGAGGCCGACGAAGCCGCAGCGGAACGTCGATGGCACGTGCGAGTCCGACAAAGTGGAGTGCTCCGCGGCGCCCCGCCGATGGGAGGCCGCCCACGGTTAGCGTGCGGACGGCTCCGGCGCCCCCCCAGCGAGCGCGGCGGCCGCGGCGGCGCGCCGGGCGGAGGGCTTGCTTCGGCCGTAGCCGGTGGCGCGGGTCCCGTCCGGGAGCGTGACCGCGACCTCGAACACGATCGCAGCGTCCGCTTCGGCGCGCTCGGTGTAGGCGTACTCAGGGAGGCGCTTCCACGCGGCCTGACAGCGCTCCTGGAGGATCGTGACCGGGTTGCGCGCCGGAGCCTCGCTCGTGACGGGCACCATCCGGTCGAGGAACGCGGCCGCCGCGTCGAGGCCCCCGTCGAGGTACAACGCGCCGACGATGGCCTCCAGGCCGTCGGCGAGCAAGCGGTCCTGGTCGGCCCGGACGCCGTTCCCGACCCGCAGGTGCGCGGCGAGGCCGAACGCGCGCCCTTGCCGGGCGAGCGGCGCCTCGGCGACGATCTCGTGCCGGCGCCACGTGAGCTCGCTCTCGGGCGCTCCTGGGTGTTGCTCGAACAGCCGCTCGGCGACGCACAAGCCGAGCACGGCGTCTCCGAGGAACTCGAGGCGCTGGAAGTTCGGGGCGCCGGGGTGCTCGTTCGCGAACGACGGGTGGGTGAGCGCCTCGACCAGCAGGGCCGGGTCGGTGAACCGGTACCCGAGCTGCTGCTCCACCGACGACACGTCGACGCCGCGCGGCCCGTCGCTCACGTGAGGTACCCGCCGGCGACCACGCGATCCCCCTGGTAGAACACCGCGGACTGGCCACGCGCGGGCGCCCAGACCGGCTGCTCGAGGATCACCGCGGCGGGCTCACCGCGCTCCACCCGGCACGGCACGCGCGCGCCCCGGTGCCGGATCCGCACCTCGATCGGCGCGCCCGCGACGGGCTCGGCGTGCCACCGCAGCGCCCGCACCACCAGCGCGTCGGCCCACAGCCGATCGAGGCCCGCGACGACGACGCGCTTGCTGTCGGGCTCGACCCGCAGGACGTAGGCCGGCGACCCCATGGCGACGCCGAGCCCGCGGCGCTGACCCGGCGTGAACCGCCAATAGGCGTCGTGGTGCCCGACGACCCGGCCGGCCTCGTCGACGATCTCGCCCGCGCCGTCGAGATCGGGCCGGTGGTCGGCGACGAGCGCGGCGTGGTCGCCGTCGGGCACGAAGCAGATCTCCTGGCTCTCCGGCTTGTCGGCCACCGCGACGCCGAGCCGCTTCGCGTGGGCGCGCACCTCGTCCTTGCTCAGCTCGCCGAGCGGGAACATCGCCATCGCGCGCGCTTCGGCCCCGAGCGGGTGCAAGAAGTAGCTCTGGTCCTTCCGTGCGTCGGCGGCGACCCGGAGCGCGCCGTCGGCGTCGAGCCGGGCGTAGTGACCGGTGGCGAGCCGGTCGGCGCCGAGCGCGCGCGCGTGTCGCACCAGCACGTCGAACTTGATGACGGCGTTGCAGGTGACGCACGGGTTCGGCGTGCCCCCGCCGGCGTAGGTGTCGACGAGCTCGGTGATGACGGTGTCGTGGAACGTCTGCTCGAGGTCGATCACGTAGAACGGGATGTCGAGGCGCTCGGAGACGGCGCGGGCGTCGAGCGCGTCGCGATCGCCGCAGCACCGCCCGGCGCCGCCGCCCCCGGCGTGCAAGCGCATGTGCACCCCGACGACCTCGTGGCCTGACGCAACGAGCAACGCGGCGGCGACGCTGCTGTCGACCCCTCCGGACATCGCGACGACGATGCGCACGCGCCCTCCCGGCGCGCTTCTATCTGCGACCGAGACGGAACGCGACACGTCGCGTGGTTGTCTGCGCGCAGCGGGTGTCTAGCCATTGCTCACTCGAACCGCGGGAACTTCCTCCAGAAACCCTGGCAGGGCCCGGTTCGTCACGCGAGGAGTGTGTCCGATGGCCGAGATTCGGTTGGATCATGCAATTCCCAAGGTGTCTGGCCCGCTTCCGATCATGCCGCTGCGCGCTGGGGTGCTGCTGCCCGGCTCGGTGGTGCCGCTGCGGGTCGGCCGTACGCTGTCCCGGCGCGCCGTGGACGCCGCGCGGGACGGCCTGATCCTGGTCGCCGCGCAGACCGATCCCCGCGACGCGCCCGAGCCCGAGCACCTGGTGCCGGTGTTCACGGTCGCGCGCATCCTCGATCGGCGGGCCGACAAGGACGGCGTCGAGGTCGTCTTGACGCAGGGGCTGGTCCGCGCGACCCCGCTGGTGTTCACGCAGACGCTGCCCCACCTCGAAGCGCGCGTCGTGCTGCAGGTGAGCGAGTGGCCCGAAGACGCCGCCTCGGTCGCGCTGTACGAGGAGCTGCGGGATCGGCTCGTCGGGGTCGCGGCGACGTTCGGCGCCGACGACCACGCGCGTCAGCTCGTGGCGTCGTTGCCGCGGCGCGACCTGGTGGTCGACGCGGCCGCCGCCCTGATCGACGCGCCGCCGGAGTGGAAGCGCGCCATCCTCACCGAGGCCGACCCGGTGGCCCGCGGGCGGTCGCTGCTCGACCAGATCGTCCGGTCGAGCGAGGTCCACGAGGCGCGCGCCGCGATCCAGCGCCGCATCCAGGCCGAGACCAAGGGGCAGCAGCGCGAGGCTGTGCTGCGTCGTCAAATGGACGCCATCAAGTCCGAGCTCGGGGAAGGGGACGCCGACGACCTCACCGCGCTGCGGAGCCGGCTCGCCGCGTCGTCGCTGCCCGAAGAGGTGCGCGGTGCGGTCGACCGCGAGCTCCGCCGCCTCGAGCGCATCAACCCGCAGTCGCCGGAGCGCTCCGTCGCGATGGACTGGCTCGAGCTGGTCGCTGACCTGCCGTGGGGCGCGTCTACCGGATCGGCGATCGACCTCGCCGCGCTGTCGCAGGCGCTGGAGGAGAGCCACGAGGGCCTCCACGACGTCAAGAAGCAGATCCTCTCGTACATGGCGGTCCGGAAGCTGAACGGCGACGGGCGCGCGATCCTGCTGCTCGTCGGGCCGCCCGGCGTCGGCAAGACCAGCATCGCGCAGGCGGTCGCCGACGCGACCGGGCGGAAGCTGGTCCGCATCGCGCTCGGCGGCGTGCGCGACGAGGCGTCGCTGCGTGGGCACCGGCGAACCTACATCGGCGCCAAGCCCGGCCGGCTCGTCGAAGGCCTGCGTCGCGCCGAGACGAACGATCCCGTCGTCGTGCTCGACGAGATCGACAAGCTCGGGTCGGGCTGGCAGGGTGACCCCACCGCGGCGCTGCTCGAGATCCTCGATCCCGAGCAGAACCACCGCTTCACCGACCACTACCTCGACGTGCCGTTCGACCTGTCGCGCTGCATGTTCATCGCGACCGCCAACGACCTGTCGCAGATCCCATGGGCGCTGCGTGACCGCATGGAGACGATCACGCTGAGCGGGTACACCACGGCCGAGAAGGTGCGGATCGCGAAGAAGCACCTGCTCTCTCGCCTCGTGCGGCAAGCCGGGCTCGCTGAGGGCGACGTCGTGATCGACGACGCCGCCATCCAGCTCGCGATCCAAGGTTGGACGCGGGAAGCGGGCGTGCGTGAGCTGCAGCGTGTGCTGTCGAAGGTCTACCACGCCGCCGCCGTGCGGAAGGCGAGCGGCGCCCTGACCGCGCCGCTCGAGGTCCGCGGCGCCCAGATCGCCGATCACCTGCCGCGGCGGCCGTTCATCGAGGAGCAGCACGACACCCCGACGCGCCCGGGGATCGCCACCGGCCTCGCGTGGACGCCAGCCGGCGGCGACGTGCTGTACGTCGAGGCGTCGTCGTTGCCGGGATCGGGCCAGCTCATCCTCACCGGCCAGCTCGGGGACGTGATGAAGGAGTCGGCCCGCGCCGCGCTCACCTACGCGCTGTCGCACCGGGAAGCGCTCGGGGTCTCCGCGATGCGCGACCGTGACGTGCACATCCACGTCCCGGCCGGCGCGGTCCCCAAGGACGGCCCGTCGGCCGGGGTCACGATGTTCACCGCGCTCGCGTCGTTGTTGTCGGACCGCGCGGTGCGCGACGACGTCGCGATGACCGGCGAAGCTACGCTTCGCGGCCGTGTGCTGCCGGTCGGGGGCATCAAGGACAAGGTGCTGGCGGCACACCGCCGCGGGATCAAGCGCATCATCCTGCCGCGCCAGAACGGGCGGGATCTCGAAGACATCCCGGCGGCGACCCGCGAAGAGCTCGACATCGTGCTGGTCGACGACATGGCGCAGGTGCTCGACGCCGCCCTGGTCCCGCTCGCGTGATGCGGCGCCGGGGGTCGCCCGATCCCCGCGCGCCCGATACACGCGCCGCCTTCTCGGATTGGTGATGGCCCTCCCTGTCGTAGCGATTGTCGGTCGGCCGAATGTCGGCAAGTCCACCCTGTTCAACCGCATCATCCGGAGCCGGATGGCGGCGACGGACGACCGTCCCGGCGTCACGCGCGACCGGTTGTACGAGGAGGCGCAGGTCGACGACCGGCGCTTCATCCTCATCGACACCGGCGGCATCGAGTTCGACACCGGGCGGGAGCTGGCCGAGGCCATCACCCGTCAGGTGCACATCGCGATCCAGGAAGCGGACGCCATCATTTTCCTGGTCGACGGCCGCGCTGGCGTGGTCCCGGCGGACGAAGAGATCGCCGACGTGCTGCGCCGCACCAACAAGCCGATCGTGCTGGCGGTCAACAAGATTGATGGCGACAAGCACGATCTCCTCGAAGCGGACTTCTGGCAGCTCGGCATCCGTCCGCTCCAGGGCATCTCGGCCGCGCACGGCCGCGGCGTGTACGACATGCTGATGGCCGTGCTTGAGGGGCTCCCGGTCGAGGAGGGGGTCGACGTGGCGTCTGCCGATGACGGCGACGACGACGATGACGACGCGGCCGTCGACGACGGGTTCGACGATGATCCGCTCGACGAGGACCTCGACGCCGAGC
>CAIUDO010000926.1 GCA_903897935.1 uncultured Pseudomonadota bacterium | reverse complement strand
GTACGTTCGACGGTGGCCTCCCGGCCGACGAGCTCATTGTCATCCTTGCTGATATGCAAACAGATATCGTGACCGATCCAGATGGTTCGCGGGTCGCGTTCAACCAGATCGGCGGCTACGCGGCGGTACAAGCCGTCGTCGCCGAGTTCGTGGTGGTGGTCGGCCTGGATGCTCGGATCAACGGCTACTTCGCAAAGACGGACCTCGTCGCGCTCGAGGCGCTGCTGGTCGAGCAGGCGTGCGAAGCCACCGGCGGGTACTGCACGTACACGGGGCGCTCGATGTGCGACGCGCACGCCGGCCTCGGGATCACCCCCGGCGCGTTCGGCGCCCTCGTCGACGATCTGCTGGTCGCCCTCGACAACCTCGGCGTGCCGTACGCGCTGGACGGCAGCCAGCCGATCGACGCGCTCGTGCTCGCGCTCGCCGACCTGGAGGGTCAGATCGTGGCGCCGCAGGTAGATTGCCGCTGACGCACGGCGCCGGGGTAAGGCGGTGCGCAGACGCGCCGCGCCCAGCACGCGCGCACCGCTCGCGCGCGCGTGACTTCGTGCTCCCCGCGCGCGCAATCGTGGCCCGCGGGTCGGCCGCCCGGGCGCCGTCATACACTCCGGACACCTCGACTCCTGCCAAGGACGCGCGCTGATGCTCACCTGCTCCTTGCTCTCGCTGTCCGCCGCGCTCGCGGCGGCGCCGGACGACACGTTCCCGATCGGCGACGGCCGCTCCGTGCGCTACGGGGATCTCGTAGCCGCGAACCTGGCCATCGGCCGCAGCGGCCGCGTGCTGGTCGCCGCAGACGGCTCCGACCCGTCGGTCGAGGCCACGCTCCGCGCGCGTTGGCCCGGCCTCGAGGTCACGCCGCTTCCCGGCGGCTTGCTGCGGGTCACCCCGCCGCCGGGTGGCGACGACCTCGCCCTCACCCGGGCGATCGACGCGCTCCCGGGCGTCGAATTCGCCCTCCCCGACCTGATCGTGCCGCTCGCGCCGACCCGGATCCCCGTCGACGCCTACTACGGCGGCCAGTGGCACCTCGAGAACACGGGTCAAAGCGGCATCGTCGACGTCGACATCGACGCGTCGCTCGCGTGGGACTTCGCCACCGGCGCCGGCCAGCTCATCGCGATCCTCGACACCGGCACCCAGCCCGACCACCCCGACCTGCGCGTCACCCTCGGCTACGACTACGTCGGCCGCGACGACGACTCCAGCCCCGACTACAACGACGCGTACGGCGGCCCGCACGGCACCGGCACCGCAGGGATCGCGGCGGCGAGCGGCGACAACGGCATCGGCGTCGCTGGGGTGGCGTTCGACGCCGACATCTACGCGATCCGGCTCATCGGCGGCCTGACCAGCTACGAGGACCTCTACAACGCGTTCGTGGAGGCGGTCGACGTCGGAGCGACCGTCTTGTCCAACTCCTGGGGCTACGGCACCTGCTCCCCGGTGCCGTCGGTGACCCTGTACGACTTCGTGTTCCGCCACGCCGAGACCAAGGGGCGGGGCGGCCTCGGCAGCGCCGTCGTGTTCTCGGCCGGCAACGAAGGCTGCGACGTCAGCGACAACGGGATGCTCACCCACGACACGCTCGTGGTTGTCGCTGCGCTCGAGAGCAACGACGTGCGGGCCGGATACTCGAGCTTCGGCGACCCCGTCGACATCGCAGCGCCGACCAGCATCCTGACCACCGACTGGACAAGCGGCGGCTATGGCAGCCACGAAGGCGACGACGGCTACTACCCCTACTTCTCGGGCACCAGCGCGTCGGCGCCGGTGGTCGCCGGGGTGTTCGCGCTGATGTTCGAGGCGAACCCTCGGCTCACCGCCGCCGACGCGCGCGAGGTGGTGTGCCGGACCGCCACCAAGGTCGATCTGAGCGGCGCCACCTACGACGCCGACGGCTGGCACCCCTACTACGGGTGCGGTCGGGTGAACGCAGGGGCCGCGGTCGCCGCGGTCGCCAACGCGGCCCCGGGCGCGCCGGTGGTCGCCGAGCCCAGCAGGATCGTGCCGGGTCCCGCCCACCTCACCTGGATGGCGCCGACCGACCCAGACGGCGACGCCCTCACCTACGTGGTGCGCTGGTCCGTCGAGGGGCCGGACCCCGAGCCCGGGGAGGGGTGGCCAGCGCCCAGCACGCCTCCCGACCCCGACGAGACCCCCACCTCCGGCGAGGTGTACGTGACGGGCGAGCTGTTCGTCCCGCCGGCGAGCTTCGTCGATGGCGACGTGATCAGCTACACGGTCGCCGCGGTCGACACGTGGGGGGAGGGCCCTCGAAGCAGGCACGGCACCATCGTGGTGGTGGCCACGTCCGAGCCGGACGACACCGCCGGGGCCCCCACCGACACTGGCGACGGGCCGGCCCCGCCGCCCGAGGATCCGCCACAGACACGCGGCTGCGCGAGCGCCCCCGCCGCGCCCACCGCGCTCGTGGCGGCGCTCGCCGCTGCCCTGCTGCGCACGCGGAGGGGGTCCCGATGATCACGATGCTGGTCATGTTCGCGTGCACCCCCGAGCCAAAGCTCGAGCCTGAGCCCACCACCACCGAGACCGGCCCCGTCGACCCCACCCCAGCGGATACAGCCCCGCCGGAAGACAGCGGGTCCGACTGGTCCTGGTGCGGTGACGGCGCCGTCGCCGAAGGCGAAGATTGTGACGACGGCAACGGGTTCGGCGGCGACGGGTGCAGCTCCTCGTGCACGGCGGAGTCCGGCACCCCCGAGTCCGAGCCCAACGACACCGTCGCGGAGGCCACGCCGCTCACCGAGCTCGGTGGCCTGCTGAACGCCAGCTTGCCGCGGTGGGACGTCGACTGTTGGTCGTTGTCGGCGGCGACGTGCGGGGCGATCCGGGCCGAGCAGCAGGCCCCGTGTGGGTCGCCGCTGGCGCTCGCCCTCTACGCGCCTGACGGCTCCACCCTCGCCGCAGGCGGCGTCGACGCGGACGGCTGCGCGTCGATCATGCCCGAGGAGGCCCCTGGCGCGCGGTGGGTCGCTGGAGGCGCCTACGTGGTGTGTGCGTCCGCGCTCGCGGGCGCGACCGTGCCCGACTATGCGCTCACCCTGACCACTCAGGCGTCCGACGCGGGTTGGCCCGTGTCGGAGGTCGACCTCGACGGAGACGGCGTCCCGCCCTCGTGCGACGACGATCGCGACGGCGACGGTGTGCTCGACGACGACGACACCTGCCCGGACCTGTCGAACGGGCCCGACTCGGCGGCGCTCACCGTCAACGGCTCCGGGTACGTCACCGACTGGCTGACCGCCGGGCCGTTCGCGGTCGCGGCCAGCACCGACACCTGCCGCCCGCACGAGGAGGCGACGGTGGGCGAAGACGGCCCGCTGGCGCCGACGTTGGGAGACGCCGCCGGGTCCGCCACCTGGGTCGCGGCGCTGGGGGCCGGTGAAGTGCTGGACTTCACGCTGGACTACGGCGGGATCCCCGCCCCCCGCGAGGCGTACGCCTACGTGTACCTCACGTCGCCCACCGCGCGACGGCTGACCCTGTCGATCGGCGCCGACGACGGGATGTTCGCTTGGTGGAACGGGGCACGGGTGCTCGACGTCGTGAGCTGCCAGGGGGTCAACCGCGACCAGTTTCAGGTCGATGTCGACGTCGTGGAGGGGCTGAACACGCTCCTGGTCAAGGTGCACGATCAAGGTGGGGGGTGGGGGGTCGCCGCACGGCTGTTGGACGGCGGCGCGCCGGTCGTCGATCTCGTGCCCAACCTGGACGCCGACCCGAGCTGGCGGCCCGATCAGGTCGACAGCGACGGGGACGGCGTCGGCGACGTGTGCGAATAGACCGGGCCGCGGGCGACGCTCCCTTTTCCGCTGCTGCTACGGGGACACCGGGGCGTCCCACACGAGCGGGTCGAGCAGCGCGGACTCCGCGGCCAGGGATCGGTTCCACAACGACACGGCGGCGGGGGACGACTCGTCGGCCACCGCGGCAAGCTCCTTCGGGTCGACGCTGTGGTCGAACAGCATCAAGTCACTGGTCCATCGGTAGAACAGCCGCTGTTGACGCACTTTGGCGGCCTGCTCCGTCACGCTCCCCGCAGAGGCGAGCGTGCTGTAGACGGGGCGCGACGAGAGCGCGTGCCCGATCGGGAGGCCCCGACCGACGGCCGGCACCGGGAGCCCGAACGCCTCCAGGATCGTCGGCGCGAGGTCGATATGGCTGGTCGCGTTGTTCCACACCGTCGGGACCATGTCTCGTGACCAGAACAGCGCCAACGCCGAGGTCTCTTCGGTGTGCAGGGTCAACGCGTGTCCCACCCCGCCGTGATCGAAGAGCTGCTCACCGTGATCGCTCGCGATCATGACGAGCGCGTCGTCGAGCACGCCGGCGACGTCGAGGTCGTCCAGCAGGACCCGGAGGGACGCGTCCACGTGGCTGACCTCGGCGTTGTACCGGGCATCGATGTGCGACATCGCGAGCGCGCGATCACCGGGCGACAGCCCGGCCCAGGCCGACCTCAGCGCGTCGAGCCCCGCGTCCGTGCCGACGCCCCACGGGTCCGGGGGCAAGCCGGCGAGCACCGCGGCGACGCCCGCGGGCTCGTACGGCATGTGCGGGTCCGTTACGTGCACGTGGATGAAGAGCTGGTCCGTCGCCGGGTCCACCCCCGCCAGCCACGGGTTGACGGCAGCCATGACGACGGAGGCTCGGGCCGTGCGGTCGAACAACCGAACCGAGTCAAAACCATCATCCAAGCCCGTCCGAGGACCCAGCAGGTCGTTCGACGAGATGAGCGCCGTGCGGAACCCCGCGCCACGAAACGCCTCGGCGAGCAGGTCCACCGTCGCGGGTACCGGGGTCAAGTCGGATGAGATGAACCCGAGATCCGTAGGGTATGCACCTGACAGAATGCAGGTCATCGACGGCAGGGTCCAGCTCGCGCAACTGTAGTGGGTGCGGAGCAGCAGGCCCTCGACGGCGAGGCTGTCGATGGTGGGGGTGAGGCTGCCCGCCGCGCGCCGGACGAGGGCCCCGACCCGATCGCGGCGCAACGTGTCAATCGTCACGATGACGACGTGCCGGTACGGGGCGCCGGCGTTCTGAAGCGCGCTGTCACCCATACCGAGGCCGAGCGCCTCGTCGGCCAAGGCGTCGACACCGGTCCGGTCCATCTGGGCGTCGGGTCCGCACCCCGAAGCCGCCGCCAGGGCCCACGCGAACATCGACCCGCTCAAGTGACGCATCAGGACGCTCCGTCGGGCACGCTTCGATCTCGGGCCTGCGGTGCGAGGCGCAACGAGGGCCAAGCCGGAGAACATCACCCGTGTCCCTGATGGCGCTCGTTACCGGATGGCACCAACATGCCGCCCCCGCGCGGCCAGCGTGTCAAGTCTTGGTGCGCACATGCGACGCGGGGCGCGAGCCAGCGTGCGGCGCCCACGCGGAAGGCGCACCGTCAGGAGCACTCGAGGTCGTCGCACACGCCTGACCAGGTGCCGTCCAGGTCGTAGGTGGTCCCCGGCACCCGCACCTCGGGGCTCGCGTTGTCGTCGGGGCCGGGGGTGGCCAGGTCGACCGCGTCGAAGAAGACCGCTCCGAAGACCACATCGAGCACGCTGCCGCCGTCGGACGCGACGTGGGACGTGAACGCGCCGCCCTCCAGCATCACGTCGGCGCCACCCCCGACGTGCAGGGCCCCGCCGACCGTGGCACTGTTGGTCGAGGCGACGACGTCGATCAGGGTGACCGTCCCGCCCTCCGCCGACCACGCGCCCCCGCTCGTGCCGCATGAGTTGCCCTGGAATCGGCAACGCACACACTCGACGAAGTCGGGCGACGACGACACCACGGCGCCCCCCGCCTCCCACGCGAGGTTGGAGACGAACTGTGCGTCTTCCCCCAGGAACGTGCTGCCGCCCCCCAAGACCAGGGCGCCTCCGCTCCGCAACGCGGCGTTTCCTTCCAGCGTCGCGAACGTGAGGGACAACGCCGCCCCAGCGTCGAGGAAGACCGCTCCCCCCTCCTGGGCCTGGTTGAGGGAGAGCTCGACGACCTCGGCGTCGAGGAGCGCGCCGGCGCCGACGAACACTGCGCCGCCGCGGCTCGCGGTCGACCGCGCGATGAGGGCGTTCTCGAGGGCGACCGACGCGCCAGCGCCGATCCGGATCGCGCCCCCGTCGACGTCGGCGCCGGAGAGGTCGAGGTCGCGGATCACCACGTCGGAGACGCCGTCCAGCACGTCGATGGCGCGCGCGCCGGAGCCGGTCAGCGAAGCGCTGTCGGGGCCGGGGACGACAGCCACCGTGACGTCGTCATGTGCGACGACCACCGTGCCGTAGTGCTCGCCAGGGCACAGCTGGACAGTGCCCGACTCGGGCGTGGTCCACACGCCGGCGGCGCCGCCCGCGTCGAGCCACGGCGCCAGGTCGACCCGCGCGCCCGACGCGCCCAAGAAGACGGAGTGATCCTCGACGGTCGAGGAAGGGTCGCAGTCGTTGTCGACGCCGTCGCAGAGCTCGGGAGCCCCGGGGAAGGTCGTGGGGTCGGCGTCGTCGCAGTCCTCGGCGTCGGTGACGCCATCCCCGTCGGCGTCGGCGGGAGGGTCGGTGTCCGTAGCCGTGTCCGTATCGGTGTCGGTGTCGGTGTCGGTGTCCGTGTCGGTGTCCGAATCGGTGTCCACGTCGGTGTCCACGTCGGTGTCCACGTCGGTGTCGGCGTCCGTGTCCGCGTCGGTGTCGGCGTCCGTGTCCGTGTCCGTGTCCGTGTCCGCGTCCGTGTCCGAATCGGTGTCCACGTCGGTGTCCGTGTCGGCCGGCGGAGCGGCCGTCTCGTCCGGCTTGCCCTCGCACGCGCACCACACGAGCAGCACCATCGAGCCCATCCAGCGCTTCATCGAGCCCTCCGTGGCCCGAGTGTACCGGCGTCCGCCGTAGCCGGCACGAGGAGCGAGGTGCCCCGCTCCGGCGCCGCCGCTTGCTTACGCTCCCACAGTTCGTTAATCGACGAACACCGAACGGAGCCCGCGTGGACACCACGTGCTGCCAGACCGCCGCCACGCCATTCGAGGCTCGACCCGCCGAAGACGAGCAGCTCGCGGCGTTGTGCAAGGCGCTCGCGCACCCGCACCGGGTGCACATCTTGCGCTTCCTGATCGCCCAGCGCTCGTGCTTCGCCGGGGAGATCGCCGGCCAGCTCCCGATCGCCCCGTCGACCGTCAGCCAGCACCTCACCCACCTCAAAGAGGCGGGCCTCATCACGGGCGAGGTCGACGGTCCCAGGCGTTGCTACTGCGTCGACCCAGGGGCGCTCGGCCTCCTCAAGCAGCTCGTCGGCGCGCTCTGAGCGCCGCGTAGGAGCCCCGTTGTCCGACTCCGAAGCGAACCCCCTCGGCCTGTTCGGCCGCTACTTGTCGCTGTGGGTCGCGTTGTCGATCGCCGGCGGCGTCGCGCTCGGCGCGCTGTTCCCTGGCGTGTTCCAAGCGCTCGCCGCCCTCGAGATCGCGCGCGTCAACCTGGTCGTCGCGGTGTTCATCTGGGTCATGATCTACCCGATGATGGTCCAGGTCGACCTCGGCTGCCTGCGCGACGTCGGCAAGCGCCCGGGCGGCCTCGCGCTCACCCTCGTCGTGAATTGGCTCATCAAGCCGTTCACGATGGCCGCCCTCGCGTGGTTGTTCTTCCGCGGCGTGTTCTCCGGGCTCGTCACCCCCGAAAACGCCGACCAGTACATCGCCGGCATGATCCTGCTCGGCGTCGCGCCGTGCACCGCGATGGTGTTCGTGTGGAGTCAGCTCTCCCGCGGCGACGCCAACTACACCCTGGTCCAGGTCTCGGTGAACGACCTGATCATGGTGTTCGCGTTCGCGCCCATCGCGGGGCTCCTGCTCGGCGTCACCGACGTGATCGTGCCGTGGGACACCCTCGTGCTGTCCGTGGTCCTGTTCGTCGTGCTCCCGCTCGCTGCCGGCGCGCTGACCCGCACCGCCCTGCTCGCGAAGGGCGGCGGCGCGCTCGACCGCCTCAACGCCCGCCTCAAGCCCGCGTCGATCCTCGGGCTGCTCGCCACCATCGTGCTGATCTTCGGGCTGCAAGCGCCGACCATCCTGGCAAAGCCCGGGGTCATCGCGCTGATCTCCGTGCCGCTGCTGATCCAGTCCTACGGGATCTTCGTGATCACGTACGGGATCGCGTGGTTGTTTCGGCTCCGGCACGACGTCGCGGCGCCCGCCGCCATGATCGGCACGTCCAACTTCTTCGAGCTCGCGGTCGCCGTCGCGATCAGCTTGTTCGGCCTGCAGTCGGGCGCCGCGCTCGCGACCGTCGTCGGCGTGCTGATCGAGGTGCCGGTCATGCTGTCGCTCGTCGCGTTCGCCAACCGCACCCGCGGCGCGTTTCAGGCGCGCGCCGCCAGCGCCCCGTGAGGTCCCGATGACGTTCGACAGCGTGTTGTTCCTGTGCGTCGCCAACTCCGCCCGCAGCCAGATGGCCGAGGGCCTCGCCCGGAAGCGCTTCGGCGACGCCGTTCGTGTTCAGTCGGCGGGCAGCGAGCCCAGCCGCGTCAATCCGTACGCGATCCGCGCGCTCGCCGAGGTGGGCGTCGACGCGACCGGCCACCACAGCAAGAGCGTCGACACCATCGACCCGGAGTCGGTGGACCTCGTGATCACGCTGTGCGCCGAGGAGTCGTGCCCGGTGTTCCTCGGCTCGGCGCGCCGCATGAGCTGGGCGATGCCCGACCCGGACCGCAAGCACGAGGCGCTGACCGACGAGGAGCGGCTGCACCACTTCCGCGTCGCGCGCGACGCCATCACCCAACGCCTCGACGTGCTGGCTGCCCTGCGCGACGCCCCGACGCCGCTCGCACCAATCGAATTCCACGCCAGCGTGCGGGTGCCCGACCTCGCGGCGTCCGCGCGGTTCTACGCGTGGCTGCTCGGCGTCGAGCCCAAGGAGTGGACGCACCGCTACGTCACGTTCGTGAGTGATACACTCCACACGAACTTTGTGCTGCTCGTCTCCGACGGCATGGAGCTGCACCACGACACGCTGTACCACCTCGGCGTCGACGTCGGCAGCCGGCAGGCCGTCGTCGACGCCCACCGACGGGCGGTCGCCGCGGGGTTCACCGTGCACAAGCCGGCGCGCACGACCTGGCGCGGCACCCCGCTGCACGAGCTGTGGCTGCGGGACCCGGGCGGCAACCTGGTCGAGGTCTACGCGCGCCTGACCGCCGACGAGCTCGCGGCGATGCCGGCCGACCAAGAGCCCGCCCTGTTGACCGACTGACGCCGCGTCTCAGCCGAACAAGCTCGGGTCTCGCGAGACCAGGTACCTGAGGCAGAGATCGTACCATCGGGCCGCTGAGGCGGGATCTGACTCGTACAACGACACGAACGCCCGAGCGCAGGCGACCTGCGGGAAGCGGCTCCGCTCGTTCACGACCGCGTCGACGAACACCGCCGCC
>CAIUDO010000925.1 GCA_903897935.1 uncultured Pseudomonadota bacterium | reverse complement strand
GTGCTGGTGTCGAGCCAATGCCCTTGGCACTGGCTGCAGATCGTCGTCGCGATGGCCGGTGCCGACGCGCCGGCGGCGCTCGCCCAGGTCGACGGCGCGATCGGCCACTGGTACCTCGCCGGGTACCACGGTGAGTTCGGCACCCGTGAGGGCGGGCGCTTTCATTACATCAGCGATCCCGAGCCGGCTGGCCCGGGCGCCGTCGCGTACCACGTCGACCTCGGCCGCGCGTCTTTCTCGGCGATCGACGGTCTGATGCGCGTGTTGGCGGTGTTGCACGACCGCGCCCCGATCGATCGCGTCGTGATCGGCGTCGGTTTCTTGGCGTGAGCGCCGACGCGTTCACGGGGCGGGTCCTGCTGATCAGCCTGCGGGCGCCCTCCGACCCGATGGCGGCGCACGAGCGGCGCTGCTTCGCCGAGCGTGCCGACGTGCCGATGGAGCGGCTGCTCATGCACGCGATGATGGACGGGCCGGTGCCGCGGGCGGCGCTCGACTCGGCGCACGCGGTCCTGTTCGGCGGCAGCGGGGCGTGGTCGGTGCTCGACGACACCCCCTGGATCCGCGCCGCGCTCGACCTGATGGTCGAGGTCGTCGCGCTGCAGCGCCCGGCGTACGCGTCGTGCTTCGGCTTCCAAGGGCTCGCGCTCGCGCTCGGGGGCCGCGTCGAGAACGACGAGTCGCGCACCGAGCTCGGCGCGACCGAGCTCACCCTGACGGACGCCGGTGCCGCCGATCCGTTGTTTGGCGAGCTCCCACGTACGTTTTGGGGTGAGCAAGGCCACCACGATCACGTGACGCGGCTGCCGGACGGCGTCGAGCTGCTCGCGACCGGCCGGGTGATCGCGGCCCAGGCGTTTCGTGTGCTCGGCGCGCCGTTCTGGGCGAGCCAGTTCCACCCGGAGCTCACGCCCGACCGAACGATGGAGCGGTTCCTCCACTACAAGGAGCTCTACGTCGGTGATGGCGACATGGACGAGGTGGAAGCCACCCTGCGCGCGCGGCAGCAGCAGACGCCCGAGGTGGCGTCGTTGCTGTCGCGCTTGGTGCGCGGGCTCGTCTGACAGGCCCGCTCGGCCGCGTCAGGGCGTGAACGTGCCGACGTCGGCGGCGTCGCGCGGCTGCACCTTGAAGTCACCGAACGAGAAGCCGACGATGCCGTCGATGCGCACGAACGACGATCCGACCACCATCGTGGGGAACGTCGCCGGGATGTCGTACCAGGTGTCGTCGACCCGCACGCCGTCTTGCACCGTGAACATGCCGAAGTCGTCCGGCGCGTCGGGCGCGAGGTCGGTCACCTCGGGACCGTCGAGGCTGACGAGCACGCCCTCCCACGGCTCCGGATCGGTCGCGAGGTCGCTCGTCGCCACCACGGCGGGCGCGGGCGCGACTCCGACGCCGGTGCGCACCACGCCGCCGCCGTACCAGTCGACCTCGGTGAAGTCGAAGTACTCGGTCACCTCACCGGTGACCTCGACCAGATCGCCGCGCGCGACCGTGACCTCCGAGGTCCACCCGGAGCCGTAGTAGGCGTAGACCCCGGAGTATGCTCCTCCCTCCGGCTCCTGAACGTAGAACCCGTACGTGTCGGTGTGGGAGACGACGCCGTCGACCGTGACCACGGTGCCGACCGGCACGCCGCCCATCTGCACGTCCTGGATGGTGTCGGGCGCCGAGCCGCCTCCGCCGCCGTCCTTCGAGAAGTCGGCCGCGTCGCGGGGGGCGATCTTGAACGTGCCGTTGGCGTAGTTGAGCAAGCCCGCGAGGTAGCCCCACGAGTCGCCGACTTCGACGCCGCCCAGGCCGACTTGCCAGTCGTAGAACAGGTCGTCGACGCGGACGCCGTCCTGGATGGCGAACTCGCCGAAGTCCGAGGGCGCGTCGGGGTTGCTGTCCGTCACCGTGGCCCCGGTGACCGCGACGACGACCGACTCCCACTGCTCGGCGGTGGCCGGATCCGCGAGCGTCGCCGTGGTCACGCCCGACGGCGCGGGCACGGCGCCGGTGCCGGTCTTCGTGACGGACCCGAAGTAGAAGTCGACCTCGGTGAGGTCGTCGAACTCGGTCACCTCCCCGTTGATCGTGACCACGTCCCCCGGTGCGAGCGGGCCGGTCACCTTGTCCCAGCCCTCGCCATAGTAGGCGTACACCCCAGACCAAGCGCCACCCGCCGGCTCCTGGACCCAGAACCCGTACGCGGCCGTAGCGACCACCACGACGCCCTCGAGGCTCACGGCGGAGCCCGGCGCGAGGGTCTGCTGCACGTCGTAGATGGTGTCGTCGCCGCCGGTGCCGCCGCCGCCTGGGGTGAACGGGCCCACGTCGGCCGCGTCGCGCGGGGTGATGTGGAAGTCGTCGTACGCCCAGCGGAACACGCCCGAGATGAACCCGAACCCGTCGCCCACCGCGACGCCGCCGACGGCGCCCGCGGCGTCGTAGAGCAGGTCGTCGACGCGCACGCCCTCGTCGATGGCGAACTCGCCGAAGAAGGAGGGCGCGTCAGGGTTCTCGTCGGTGACGGTAGCGTTGTTGACGCGCACGAGGCAGCTCTCCCACGCCTCGGCTTCGTCGAGGTTGGCGAGCACCGACGCCGCGACGACGTCGGCCTCGGGCAGGCGGCCCTCACCCGTGACGGTGACCGTCCCGAAGTAGAAGTCGACCTCGGTCACGCCGTTGTACTCGGTGACCTCGCCCTCGATCGTGACCTCGTCGCCGATCGCGACCGGGCCGGTGACGGCCTGCCAGCCGGACCCATAGTAGGCGTAGACCCCGGACCAAGCGCCGCCGGCCGGCTCGATGGCGTAGAACCCGTACTCCTCGACCCCCGCGATGAGCACGCCGTCGAGCGTGACCAAGGAGCCTTCGCCGATGTTGCCCTGCTGGATGTCGTAGATGGTGTCGCCGTCGGCATCGGTGTCGGCGTCGGCGTCGGCGTCGGCGTCGGCGTCGGCGTCGGCGTCGGCATCAGCGTCGGAGTCCGCGTCGGTGTCGGTGTCGGTGTCCGTCTCGACCGGTGGGCCCCCCGGCGGCTCGCGGCGACCGCACGCGGGCGCCAACGCGGCGATCGCGAGCAGGACGGTAAGGCTGTGCTTGACGGACATGGCCACCTCCAGGGTGCGCCCTCGCACCCGGCCGCGCACGTACCCGCACGACTGGCGCCTGTCACCAGCCGCGCCGACGACGTCACCGTGTCGTTGACGCGAACGTGCGCAGATGTTCGAAAAACACCCGCTTCTCCGCCGATGATACGGGGCGCGCTGCCATCACGCTGGACAACCGCGCCCGACGCGAGCGGTCAGAACGTGTAGGTGACCTGCGTCGCGATCGCGCCGAAGTGGAACATCCAGTAGTTCGACGTGTACGGCACGGTCGCGCCGAGGCCGATGTTCAGGTCGCCTTCGGCCTCCATCTCGGGGTGGAACCGGAGCCCGAACGTGGCCGTGTTGAACCGGAACGACAGCGCCCCGATCTCCGACGAGACGGTCTTCATGTAGAGCAACGTCTCGGCGAACAACGAGACCACGTCGGTCGCGTTGTACGTGACGTTGCCGCCGCCGATGATCGGCAAGCCGCCGCCCGGTCGGGTGTCGAAGTCGATGCCGGCTTGGAGCTGGATGTCGACCGGCCCGAACTTCTTCCCGGCCGCGAGCTGCGGCTTGAGCGACAAGAACGCCGGGTCGGTGTTGACCCGGAAGTCTCCGATCAACGCCACGACCGTGTTGGTGCGCGTGGACTTCACGAACGCCCACCGCGGCCCACCTTCGATGCTCCACCCGGAGTACCGCCGACGAAGGCCGGCGTGGATGGAGAGCTCTCGCAAGATCGCGTGCTCGTAGTCGACCGCGAGGTTCATGTAGTTGGGCAAGCCCCACTCGAAGCCGGCGTTGAGGCGCTGCCGCGGGTTCGTAGGCTCGAGCGAGAACGGCTGGGCGAGGTCGATGTCGCGCTTACCGGCGTCGACCGAGTCGTCTTCGCGATCGATCTTGTCGCCGTACATCAACCCCATCAGCTCGTCGATGCGCTTCTGGATCCGGTCCTTGAACAAGCTGTTCGGGAACGACTCGAGGTACTGCTCCCACGCGAGCACCTCTTCGTCGGGGCCGAGCTCACGGACCTGGGTCTGGTAGTCGCGGTAGCCGTCCGCCGTGTCGACACCGACGCCGCTTCGGATCGGGGTGTCTTCTTCTTCGCCGAGCAGATCCGTCCCGTTGTCGGTCGGGCGCTCGATCTTGTCGAGCTCCTCTTCGTCGTCGAGCAGGTCGATGTCGTCGTCTTCTTCGAACCGCTTCTTGACGTCTTCCTCGGGCTCTTCTTCCGGCAGGTCGTCTTGCGCGAACGCGGGCGCGGCGAGCGCCCAGCCGATCACGAGGGCGAGGGCGTGGGTCAGCGCGGCGCGCGCCGCGTACGGGGTCCGGAGTTGATCGCGTTCGAGCATGGTTCCTTCCTGTGCCGACACTCGGCGCGGCCACACCGTGGTTCATCGCCGCCGAGGCGGGTGGATGATACACGGCCGCCCGTTACCGCGACGTCCGGAAGTCGTCACGCCTGCCGGCCTACGAGGTGTCTTCGAGCGTGAGCGGTGGTGGCTGAGTCGGACATCAACGGCGAGTCGGGCGTGCCCGTCGAGTGGCAGCTCGCGGCGGAGCGTGTGCGCGCGCACTTGTGCGCGGTCCGCGGCGGCGCGATGTTCTTGTCGTCGGCGGACGCGGCGCGCCTGATGGGCTGGCTCGCCGAGGGGCGCCCCGTCGGCTCGATCGTGGTCGCGATCGAGCGGGCGGCGGCGGCGCGTCAGGCGGCGAGGTCCAAGGCGCCGCTCACCCTCGGTCACGCCGCGCGGCACCTCGCAAAGGCGGCCCCGCGCGCGGCGCCGGCCCCGTCGGAGTCGTCCGCGCACCCGTTCGCGCCGCTGATCGAGGCGGCGGCGGGCGGCGGGCCGGCGGAGGCCACGCTCCGGCGCGCGCTGCTCGGCATCGACGCGGACGATCCGGAAGCGGAGCTGATGGCGCTCGCGGCGCTGTCTGCGTGGTACGACGCGTTGTGGTCGGCGTTGCCGGCCGATGAGCGCGAGCGGCGGTGCGAAGCGCAGATGGACCTGCTCGGCGGGCTGGTCGACCTCGTCGGGGACGAGGCGGCGTGGGCCCTCGCCGAGGAGGCGGTGCGCGCCGAGCTTCGCCGCGAGCGGCCGGGGCTCGACGCGGCCCACCTGTGGGGTTGCCTGGAGGCGCACGCCGCGCGACGGGAGCAAGCATGAGCATGATCCTCCACCCCGGAGCGAGCCCGTCCTGCGCGTTCTGCAAGGGCGGCGGCCTCGAGATCAAGCCGGTCGATGAGCTCGCCCGCGCGGTCCCGTGCCGTTGCCTGGTCGTCTGCCCGCGGTGTCGGGGATCCGGCTTCGCGGCGGATCCTGCGGGCGGCCGGGTGCAGAACCGCGCCCGCTGCGCGTGCAGCGTGATCACGACCCGAGCGGGGCGGTTCGACGCCGGCCGGATCCCGGCCCGGTATGCGCACTGCACGCTGTCGTCGTTCGACCTCACGAGTGAGGCGCAGGTGCGCGTGCTCGGAGCGGTGCACGGCTGGTACAAAGCGCGCGCGAACCTGGGGGATCCGGAGGCGATCCGGCGCCAGCGCGGCGTGGTGCTGTGGGGCGACGTCGGGCGCGGCAAGACCCACCTGCTCATCGCGTTGTTGCGAGAGCTCGCGCTCGGCGAAGGCGCCACGGTGCGGTTCGTCGAGTTCTCGCACCTCATCGCGGACCTGAAGTCCGGGTTCGACCGGGGCGACGGCGGGGGCGACATCGTCGATCCGCTGGTCAAGGTCGACGTGCTCGCGATCGACGAGCTCGGCAAAGGCCGGGCGACCGAGTGGGAGCTCACGATCGTCGACGAGCTGGTGAGCCGTCGCTACAACGCGCTCCGGACCGTGCTCGCGACCACCAACTACGAGCCCACTGCGTCCACGGGCGTCGAGGCGCCGAACCTGGCGGCTCCAGAGCGGCGCCCGGCGCTCGTGGATCGGGTCGGTGACCGGGTGTATTCGCGGCTGCGCGAGATGTGCGACTTCGTCCCGGTCGGTGGGGAGGATCACCGGGCGGCCACGCCGGCGCGCCCCCGGAAGCCCCGCACCCCTCGCGCCTGACCGCCCATTCGCGGTAGCATCTCGTTGGGAGGTGCCGCGTGTGGGCGTCGTTGTTCGCGTGCGCGACGGGGATCCCGAACGAGGGTGCCGAGACCGCGGCGGTCGTCGATCCCGGCGACACCGGCGCCGCGTCGTCGACGGAGCCAGCGCCCGCCGGCCCGCCGGATCGTTCGTCGTTCATCGGGTGCGTGTCGACCGCGACCGCCACCCGCGACGGCGCGTTCGACAGCGAGACCGTCTCCCGGTTCAACAACCACGGCTGGGTCGCAGAGATCGAGGCGACGTCCTCGTACACGACGTTCGAAGCGGATAACCCGTGGGGCCTCTCCGAGCGCACCGAGATCGACCTCGGGCCCGACGGGCGCGTCGATTACCGCTTTACGGCGACCTACGACGCCGAGTGGCTGCCGGTCGAGCAGGTGATCGACGCCGACGGCGACGAGATCCCGGACGAGGTGTGGTGGTGGACGTTCGCCGACGGGCGCGCGGTCGGCGCCGAGCTCGACGAAGGCGGCGACGGCTCGGTCGACGTGGTGTGGTCGTTCGCGTACGACGCGCTCGGCAGGATCGTCGACGAGGCCGGAGATCGCGGCAGCGACGGGTCGATCGACGAGCGGCGCGTCCGGGAGTGGGACGTCGACGGGTGGACCTGGGTCGAGGAGTACGTGGCGTACGGCGAGCACGTGTCGACGCAACGTACGCTCGAAGACGCCGCGGGGCGGCTGCTCACCTTCGAGACGGACACGTCGGGGTCGGATCTGCCGTACACGGTGACCCAGACGTGGCGCTACGTGGACGAGGCCGGCCCCGCGGCGACCGGGACGATCGTCTACACGGGGGACACGTACGGGTACGAGGCGTCACTCGCGTGGTCGTACGACGACGACGGCCGCGAGATCGGCTACCTGGCCACCTACGAATACACGAGCGCGATCCCTGGCTTCACGTGGCGGGTCGACACCGATTGGGCGTGCCCGACGCGCTGATTACACCGCCCGAGACACCTCGTGATGGCCACCCCCGTTGGCTCGTGGGTGGTGGTGTGTAGGTGGGGCAACGTAAGTAGGAGGGTCTATGCTCGCCTTGTCTCGTCGTGTGCTGCTCCTGGTGGTCACCAACCTCGCGATCGTGGTGCTGCTCGGCGTCGTCATGCGCGTCACCGGGCTCGATTACCGGATGGGCGCCGCCGGGTTGAACCTGCCGGGCCTGCTCGTGTTCGCGTCGGTCATCGGCTTCGCCGGGTCGTTCATCTCGCTCGCGCTCTCGAAGACCATCGCGAAGTGGTCGACCAAGGCGCAGGTCATCACCCAGCCGCGCACCGAGGGGGAGCGGTGGCTCGTCGCGACGGTCGGTGAGCTCGCGCGGCGCTCGGGCATCCGTGCGCCCGAGGTCGCGGTGTGGCCGTCGGACGACCCGAACGCGTTCGCTACGGGCATGTTCCGCAACAGCGCGCTGGTCGCGGTCAGCACGGGGCTGTTGGCGCGGATGGACCGTCGTCAGGTCGAGGCGGTGCTCGCCCACGAGGTCGCGCACGTCGCGAACGGCGACATGGTCACGCTCGCGCTGGTCCAGGGCGTCGTCAACACGTTCGTGGTGTTCTTCGCTCGGGTCATCGGGTTCGTCGTCGACAAGATGGTGCTGCGCGAAGAGCGCTCGTACGGCCTCGGTTATTACGCGACGGTCATCGTCTCGGAGATCTTCCTGGGCATCCTCGCGTCGATGATCGTCGCCGCCTACTCGCGCCGCCGTGAGTACCGGGCAGACGCGGGGGCGGCCGCGCTGGTCGGCGCGGAGCCGATGATGTCGGCGCTGGCCACCCTCGGGCGCGTGAACGAGCCCGGGGAGCTGCCGAAGGCGATGGCGGCGTTCGGGATCCGCGGCGGCGGCTCGTGGATGCGCCTGTTCGCCTCGCACCCGCCCATCGAGGACCGAATCCGCGCGCTCGCCGCGGCTCAGCGGGCGTAGACGCTCGGGTCGAGGTCGGGGAAGATCGGGTCCCGGACCTCGATTGCGGCGAGGATCGCCGGGTCGATCACGCCGCTGGTGAGCGCGTTGTAGAGCCACGCGAACCGCGACGCGTGGTCGTTGACGCGGCGCTCGGCGTACGCCACGGACGTCTGCTGGTGCATGATGAACGCCCAGTCCGACGACTGCAGCAGGAGCAGCTCGCGGGCGGCCTGGCGCAGGGCGCGCGCGCGGATGTCGCTCGGGTCGAGCCCGGCGAAGCGGGTGGCGAGGCTGACCATCTGCAGCGAGCACCCGAGCTGGTGCCGGTAGATCCAGTCGTTCTCCCCATCGAGCCAGACGTGCCCGTACCCGCCCTCGCCCCACGACGAGAACGGCGGCGCGCCCACCGGCTGCTCGGGCCACCGCGCGAGCACCTCGCGGGGGGTGGCGGCGGCGATGACACGCGACGCCGCGGCGCGTCGCAGCACCGCCTCGATGAAGATCGGGCCCTCGAACCACCAATGCCCGTACAGCTCGGCGTCGTACGGCGCGACGACGACCGCCGGCCGCCCCATTGCGCGCCCGAGCGCTGAGAGCTGGGCCTCCCGCTGGGCGACGAAGTGGGCGGCGTGCCGGTAGGCGGTAGACCGCGCGCGGTCGGGGTCGTAGAGCTCCTTCTGCTCGGTGCGCCCGGTGATCCGCCAGTACTTGATGCCGACGTTCTTACGCAGGCCGGTCGGCTGCACGTACGCCGCGACGTGCTCGAACGGGGCGCGCCAACCGATGTCCCAGTGCAGCTCTCGATAGTCGGGGTGACCGGGGTAGCCGGTCTCCGCGGCCCACACCTGCTCGCTCGACATCGGGTCGCGGCCGAAGACGGCTGGACCCGCCGGGGTGTACATCGGCGCGTACACCCCGTACGGCGACGGCGGGTCGGCGTGCTCCAGCGCGTGCCGCTCCCCGACGAACCACCGCAGCCCGACGGCGCGCAGCTCCTGGTCGAGGCCCGGGTACCACGCGCACTCCGGCAGCCAGATGCCTTCGGGCTTCCGGCCGAACCGCTTGGTGTGGCTGTCGACCGCGACCGTGAGCTGGGCGCGCACGGCCTCCGGGACCGACTGCAGGAGCGGCAAGAAGCCGTGCGTGGCCCCGCAGGTGAGGATCTCGAGGTTGCCCGCGTCCTGGTGGGCGGCGAACGCGCTGACGAGGTCGCGCCCCCGCGCCTCGAACCGGGCGAGCCGCTCGGTGAACAGGTCCCGGTGCCAGATCGCGAGCGCGCGCAGCGGCCCCTGGTGGCGCGCGGCCTCCTCGTCGGCGAGGTCGATGCGGCGCCCGATCCAGGCCGCGCACCGGGCCCGCAGCAGCGGACTGTCCAGCATCTCGACGAGCGGCGGGGACAGCGTCATCGCGACCCGGAACGGGACGGAGTCTGCGGCCAGGCGGTCGAACGCGTCGAGCAACGGCAAATACGTGCCGGCGACGGCCTCGTACAGCCAGTCTTCTTCGAGGAACTCCGGGTACTCCGGGTGATGGACGTACGGGAGGTGGGCGTGCAGGACGAGGCACAGCGCGCCGGGCTCGGACGTCATCCGCGCGAGCTCGACGGCGTCGGTCGGGCAGGCGCCGCGGCCGGGGCAGCCCACGCGGGCAGCGGGCTCGCCGGGGCTGCGGCCGGGGTGCGCGCGACGACCCGGAGATCGGCCGGCCACGACGCCATCGGCTCGGACGGATCGACCTCGACGACGCGCGGGGTCGTGCTCTCGACCACGCCCTCCGGCGGGAGCTGGGTGGCCGCGCCGGCGAGCACCAAGGTTGCGCCGGCCCAGATCTCGCCGCGCCACGCGCGACCCGCCGGCAGGTCGACGACGCGCCACATGCCCTCGGCCCCGTCGAGCGGGTGCGAGCGCGCTGCGCCGTCGTCAGCGACGATGCGCACGTCGGCGCGACCGCTGGCGAGGCGCGCCTGAGTCGCGGCGGACAACGACCACAACACGACGGCGGTGCGCGGGCCGTGCGGCAGCACCGACACCAGGTCCACGCCGTAGGCCTTCGGCGGGTCGGCGAGCTCGAGC
>CAIUDO010000924.1 GCA_903897935.1 uncultured Pseudomonadota bacterium | reverse complement strand
CGTGATCACGAGCCGCTGCCGTTCTTCTTCAAGTTCGAGACGGTGCGTGGCGAGGACTGGACCGGGCAACAGATCGACGTGACGATCTGGCGGGACGAGGTCAGCTTCCTCACCTGGATCCTCACCGGGTTCGACGTGTTGTCGATCCTGCTCGTCGGCATCCTCGTCGGCATCATCGCGGTCGGGGTGATGAACTCGATGTGGAACGCGGTCCGCGAGCGCACGAAGGAGATCGGCACGCTCCGCGCCATCGGCATGACGCGGTTCGCGGTGCTCCGGTTGTTCATGATCGAGGCGATGCTGCTGGGCTTGGGCGGGTCCCTCGCTGGCGCGCTGATCGCCGCCGGTGTGGCGCTCGCGGTCGACGCCGCGGGGGTCCCGATCGCCTCCGAGGCGGCGCAGGCCGTGTTGTTGTCGGACGAGCTCAACCTGTCGGTCGGCGCGGCCTGGCTGGTCGTCTCGGTGGTCGCGCTCACGTCGTTCACCACGCTCGCGGCGGCCATCCCAGCCCTGCGCGCGGCCTTGCTGCGGCCCGTGGTCGCGCTGTCCCACGCGGAGTGAAGCCATGATCGGGTTGTTGCTCTGGGCAGGCCTCGCGGCCGCCGCCCCCACCGCGGACGAGATGGTCTCGAAGCTGGCGACGATCGACGATCGCCAGCGTAATTCCGGCGACTACAAGTCGACCGTTTACATCGAGACGAAGGAGTCCGGTAAGAGTGATCTGATCTACCTCGCCGAGGTGTTTCGGCGGGACGAGTCGGACAAGCTCGTGATCATGTTCACGAAGCCGGCCGCGGAGGCCGGCAAGGGCTACCTCCGCGTCGACGACAGCTTGTTCCTCTACGATCCGACGGTCGGCAAGTGGGAGCGGCGCACCGAGCGCGAGAGCATCGGCGGGACCGACAGCAACCGCGCCGACTTCGACGAGTCCCGCCTGGCCGAGGAATTCACCCCGTCCTACGTCGGGCAGGAGTCGCTCGGCAAGTACACCGCCGACCGGCTCAAGCTCGTCGCCAAGGAGGGCATCGACGTCGCGTACCCGACGATCGAGCTGTGGATCGACCAGGCGAGCGGCAACACGCTCAAGCGGCAGGACTTCGCGCTCTCGGGTCGCCTGATGCGCACGACGTACTACCCGGAGTGGCAACAGACGATGTCGGCGTCGAAGGGCGCGCCGGTGTGGTTCCCTCGGGAGATCCGAATCTACGACGAGGTCGAGAAGGGCAACCAGACCGTCATCGTGTTCCAGCAGGTCGTGTTGGATCCGCTCGACGACTCGATCTTCACCAAGGCGTGGCTCGAGGCTCGCAGCCGGTGATCGTATTCCTGGCCGCTGCGGCGCTCGCGCAGGACGATCCGCCCACCGACGCGCCTCCCGCGGCGCCGCCCTCGGAGGATCCGCGCGACGCCGACATCTTCGGCGCGCCGGCAGCGGAGGATCCGCGCGACGCCGACATCTTCGGGGCGTCGACTTCGGACGTTCCGCCGGTCGCGGCGCCGCCCGTCGACGCTGGCCTGCCGGGCGGGGCGCTGCGAACGGACGCCGAGATCGCCGCTGCCATCGCCACGCAGGACCGACGGTTCGTCATCGGCGGGCTCGCGTTCTTGCGGGCGCAGGCGGACTTCGTGGAGGGAGCGTCGGCGGGCGCCGCCACCCACGGCGCGCCGTCGTTCTTCGATCTGTACGGCGACGCGCGGCCGAACGATCGCATCCGGTTCTATACGCGGGGCCGCTTGTACCACGACCCCACCGTGCTGCCCGACGAGGTCGACTTCGTAGGCGATCCGGTGCCGCAGACGCGCGTCGTGCTGGACCAGATGTGGCTCAACACCGACATCGCGCGCAAGGTGTTCGTCACGATCGGCCGCCAACGGGTGCGGTGGGGCGTCGGGCGGCTGTGGAACCCGACGGACTTCTTGGCGCCGAGCGCGCTGGACAGCTTGGCCGTGTTCGACGAGCGGTTGGGCGTCTCGCTGGTCAAGCTGCACGTCCCGTTCGAGAAGACGGGCACCAACCTGTACTTTGTAGGCGACCTCGAGGGGGCGTCGCGCGTAGACGCGGTCGGCGGGGCGCTGCGCGTCGAGCAGATCGTCGGGCCCGGCGAGATCGCGCTGTCGGGCGAGGTGCGCAAGGACAACCCGCAGGAGCTGGGCGCGCAGGCGTCGTTCCCGCTGGGGCCGCTCGACCTGAAGGGAGAGGTCGCGGTGCGCCACGGCGTCACCACGCCGTTCTGGACCGGCAGCTACGACATCGCGACCTTGCAGGTCCCGACGGAGGTGTCGCGAAAAGGGGACTGGATCCCGCAGGCGCTGGTCGGGGCCGAGCTCGGGATCCGGTACTCGTCCGAGGGCACGATGTTCCTGGGCGTCGAGTACTTGTGGAACGAGCCTGGTTATTCGGATGCGTACCTCTATCCGTGGCTGCTCACCCAGGGCCAGTTCGTCCCGTTCTACCTCGGTCAGCACTACGTCGCGGCGTATGTCTTGTTGTCGGGGCTGGGGCCGTCCGACGAGCTCACGCTGACCGCGACCGGGCTGTCGAACCTGTCCGATCGGTCCGGCATCGCGCGCGTCGACGGCTCGGTTCGGGTGCTGACCGAGCTGACGGTGAACGGATACGGGCAGGTGTCGCTCGGTGAGACCGGCGGAGAGTTCGCGTTCGGACTCGATATCGAGCCGATCCCAGGCCTCCTCGAGGACGGTCTGGTGGTGCCGCGCCCGGTCGCGCTGGTCGGCGCTGGCGCGCAGTTGCGCTTCTGACGCGGCGCGTCGGCGCGGTTACCGGGCGAGCGTAGGCGCTGATGCCGAGACTTGGCGCGGGCGTCAGCGAGCAGCACGCGGCGAGCTACCGGCGGTGGGAGGACGCCGATGTGCTGAGGCGCGCCGGGCGATGGCGCGGCGCGATGTACATGGCCGGCTATTCGTTGGAGTGTGCGCTCACAGCAACGCTCATGCGGGAGTGGGGCGTTACGAATCTTGGAGACCTCGAGGACATTCTGCGGCAGCAACACGGATCCGATGGGTCGCCCTTTACGCACGATCTCGAGCGGCTGTTCAGTCTGACGCGTCTCGGCGGCGCCGTGATGGGCAACCCGAGCCCTACGCCGTACGATCGCCAGGTCATGCGCTGGTTTCGCGCCAGCAACGGGTGGGTTGTCGCGTGGCGGTACTCCGGCAGCCTGGGCGCTCGCAGTGACTGCGAGCGTATGCTTGGCGCGATCGAGGCGCTCGTCCGAAAGGTCCGAGCAAGCACCTGGCCAGGAGGTTTGATCATGGCAGCAGACAAGGCGTTGAAGCTCAAGATCAACCAGGCGCTCGCGCGGCGGTTTAAGAGCTCCCGCGTGGGTGTGTTCGACGGGTACCTGACGAACGTCCACGCGATCGTCGTGTCGGACGCGTTCGAGGGACTGCCTGAGTCCGCGCGCCAGGACCTGCTCTGGGCGGTGCTGGAGGAGGAGCTCACGCCGAGCGAGGTCGTCAAAGTCTCGCTTGCCCTCGCGTTCACGAGCGGTGAGTCCGAGGCTGAGCGCGCCTTCGCCGACCATGTTGGCCAGTAGGCCCGAACGGCGCGCTTCATTTCCGGCGTCCGGGTCGGCGCGCTCGCGCGTTACCGGGTCCATGGAGGTGCGTTGATGGCCGACGATCTGATCGTGGAAGAGCTGGCGGTAGGCGGGGGTGTCCCCGCGGTCGCCGGCAAGCGGGTGACCGTGCACTACACCGGCTGGCTGACCGACGGGAAGAAGTTCGACTCGTCGCTCGATCGTGGCCAGCCGTTCGTGTTCGTGCTGGGTGGCGGGCAGGTGATCAAGGGTTGGGATCAGGGCGTCGCGGGCATGAAGGTCGGTGGGAAGCGTAAGCTGACGATCCCGGGGCACCTCGCGTACGGGCCACGGGGGTACCCGGGCCTCATCCCGCCGAACGCGACGTTGGTCTTCGAGGTCGAGCTGCTCGGCGTCGGGTAGCGCCACGCGATACGGGCGCGGGCAACGCAGGCGGAAGACATGTCGAGGCCGTGGAACCTGATTGAGGCCTCGGCCACCGACGACGGCGGTCGGCTGGAGCTGTTCTCGCGCACCCCGGAGTGGTCGATCTGCATCCGGGGCAAGGAGCTGATGAACAGCCGCGCCCACGCCTCGGAAGACGGCATGGCGCGCCTCGCGGTGGCCCGGCTCGCCGCTGCGTCCGAGCGGCACGTGCTCGTCGGCGGGCTCGGCATGGGCTTCACGCTGCGCGCCGCGCTCGGCGTGCTGGGGCCGACGGATCGGGTGACGGTGGCGGAGCTGCTGCCGGCGATCGTCGCGTGGAACCGCGGTCCGCTCGCCGATCTCGCGGGCCGTCCCCTCGAAGATCCGCGCACCACCTTGCGGGTCGAAGACGTCGGCCGCGTCATGCGCGACGGCGTCGGCGCGTTCGACGCGATCCTGCTCGACGTCGACAACGGCCCCGACGGCCTCGTGGTCCCGTCGAACGACCTGCTGTATGGGCCGGCCGGCTTGGCCACGGCGCGGCGCGCGCTGCGGCCGGGCGGCGTGTTGGCGGTGTGGTCGGCGCACCCGAGCGACCCGTTCACCCGTCGACTGAACAGAGCCGGGTTTCGAGCCGAGGTCCGCACGATGCGCGGCGCGCCGGGCAACAAGGGCCCGACCCACACGGTCTGGTTCGCGACCTGACGGTCAGGCCCCAGACCACGCGCGGTAGGCCCGCACGCGCGCCTCGAGCGCCGCCTCGTCGACGCCCAGCAGGTTCAACGGTCGGTTCAGCAGGTAGTTCGTGCGCTCCCGTGGCGGGTGCGTCTTCGGGACCGTTGGCGGGGGCGCGTCTTCGTCGAAGCACGCCCGGTACACCGCCCGCATCGTCCCTTCAAGGTCGCGCACGTAGTCGGCGAACCTGACGACGCACCGGCGCGGCCCGTCCGGTCGGGTGAACCAGGCCTGCTCGACCTCACAGTACGAGGCTTCGTTCTCGGCCAGAGCGGCGCCCAACCAGCCCCACGGGGGCGCGCCCAACGACGTCTCGATCGGGTTCGCGCGGATGTAGTTGACCGCGCTCTGCAGCCGCGCGACTGGATCGCGCGCCATCGCCAAGAAGCGGGCGTCGGGGAACCGCGCGGCGAGGGCGTCGCACGCGCCGAGGAAGTGCCCCTTGACGAACAGCCTCCGGTGCGACCCGTCGGGCTGCGGGCCGGCGAAGCGCAGCGCCTTGCGCCCGACGCGGTCGAGCAGGTCGACGAAGGTGCGCTCCCAGAGCGCTCGGTTGTGCGGCGCGATGACGGCGAACGAGAAGTCCTCGATCATCACGTCCGGCCCGAGGGACGGCGCGAGGTGGTTGAGGTGCATCATGAACAACGACGCCTCGAAGGTGTCCGTGCGGAAGGGGTCGCCCTCGTGGCGCTGCAGGAACTCGGGCGGCAACCGGGACGTGATCGCGTCACGCACCTGCTCGGCGGTGACGAACCGACCCACGGTGGCCGGCGCCAGGCGCCACAACCACAGGTAGGGGAACGACGTCTGCAAGAAGCTCGGCGCGACGAGGCGTGGATCCTCCTCGAGGTACCGCGCGAGCTGCGTGCTCCCGCTGCGCGCGGCGCTCACCTCGAACAGCGGCGCGACGACCGGGGTGTCGTCCAGCGCGCGCCCGTACAGCAGCTCGTCGAGCTGCCACGCCAACCCGAACACCGGGGCGGTGAACGCGCGCTTGAGCACGGACACGAGGATCCAGGCCCGCACCCCAGCCGGCAGCCCGGGGGCTGGCGGCGCCGCCGTGACCGTAAGGCGCAGGTAGCGTGCGATCTGTGCGGGGGCGGGCGCCGTCGGCGGCCAGCCCCACACCAGCACCGAAACGAGGAAGACGGGCCACAGCGGCGTGGTCAGGGCGCCGATCACCGCGGTGGCCAGGGCGTGCAGGACCAGCCGCGCGTACAAGGTCGGTCCGGACACCCGGGTGCGGTCCGGCTCTCCCGGCAGGCGCTCGGGTGGGGTCTCCACCGCGAAGTGGCGTTGGACGGTCATTCGGGGGCTCCTGGGTCAAGGGCTCCGTGGCACCACGCGTCGAGCCACGCCGCCGCGAACGCACGCGCGGGCTCGGCCCAGGTCGCGTCGTCGTCGTTCGTGTGTTGCAGGCCGTACATCACGAGGCCGCCGAGCAGGCCGAGGGCGGCGGCCTCGACGTCGACGTCG
>CAIUDO010000923.1 GCA_903897935.1 uncultured Pseudomonadota bacterium | reverse complement strand
CCGAGCTTGTGCTGCAGGTACACACCCGAGCCCGGGAAGCAGTGCTCGGGCGACAACGTCGCGAACACGACCATGCCGAGGTCCTTCGGGCCCACGCCCGCGCGCTCCATCGCCTCGCGGGCGGCCGGCAACGCGAGGTCGCTGCTGCCGACGCCCTCCTCAGCGAACCGGCGCGCCTCGATGCCGGTGCGCTTGACGATCCACTCGTTGTCGGTCTCGATGCCGTACGACGCGACGAGATCCTCGTTCTTTACGATCCGAGGGGGTACGTAGCCCCCAGTCCCCGTGATGCGGGCGTTCGGCAAGTGGCCTCCAGGCGGTCCTTGTGGGTAGCGTGACGGCACAATAACGGCGAGCGGGGCGCGCGTTGGCCCCCAGGGGGTTCACGTGGCCCGAAAAGCGTCGAGTGACCGCACGAAGACGGCGCGCGTCGACCTGTTCGGCTGTCCGTTCGACCGCGTCGACCTCGACCAGGCGCTGGCGCGGGTCGAGCAGTACCTCGCCGACGAACGCGGCGGTCTGCGGCACAGCATCGGCGTCAACGTCGACCAGCTTCTCAAGATGAAGCGGGAGCCCGAGTTCGCGAAGATCATCCGCTCGTGCGACCTCGTCACGGCGGACGGGCAGCCGGTGGTGTGGTGGAGCCGCGTGGTCGGTGATCCTCTGCCCGAGCGCGTCGCGTCGATCGACCTGATGTACCGCCTGCTCGCGCGCAGCGCGGAGGTCGGGCACCCGATCTTCCTGCTCGGCGCGAAGGCCGACGCGGTGGAGCGCGCTGAAGCAAGATTCCGACAAGACTTTCCAGGTGTCGTGATCGCCGGGCGGCGCGACGGCTACTTCACGCGCGAGCAAGAGCCCGAGGTCACCGCCCAGATCAACGACAGCGGCGCGACGCTGCTGTTCATCGCGATCACGTCGCCGAAGAAGGAGGAGTTCGTCGGTCGGAACCAGGCCGCGCTCAAGGTCCGGTTCGCGCTCGGGGTCGGCGGCGCGTTCGACATCGCGGCCGGCATCACCCGGCGTGCGCCCGCCTGGATGCAACGCGCCGGCCTGGAGTGGGCGTGGCGGACCGCCCTGGAGCCCAAGCGCATCGGCCCACGCGTGCTCGACGACCTCCGGTTCGCACGCTACCTCCCTGGAGATTTCGTGCGGCACCGCCTGGCGTCAGGCAGCACCGAGCCGCCGAGGAGCGACCCCTGAGCGAAGAGGGTTCGTCGGTCGCCCTGACGGGGCCAGACGGCGCGGGTTGGTACCACGGGGTCGCGTTTGGCCACCGCGTCGCGGCTACGATCGGGCAACAAGAAGACGGCTCGCCGCTGCTGCACGTCGAGGCGCGCGGCGTGGTGCCGATCGTCGCGTCGTTCTCGATGGGTCGGGCCGGCGGGGTCCTGATCGGCGACCTGCGGTTCGACGCCGTCGCCTTGCTCGAGGGCGACCCGGTGTTGTTGTTGTCGGCGTGGACCGCGGAGGCCCGCGACCGGTTCCTCGCCCTCAAGCCGCTCAACCCCGTCATCAACGACGGCGTCTTGTGGAGCGAAGCGGGCGGGCCGCCCACCGTGGAGGAGCTGGGGGCGCGCGCGCTGCACCTCGCCGCGCTGGCCGCGGCGTTGTCCCGTGGGCGGTCGGCGCTCAACCCGAGGCTCGTCGAGCGGTTTCGTGGTGAGGCGCACCCGGGCGTACGCGCACGGTTGCTCGAGGCGATCTTCTCGTTGCGCCCGAAGCACGAGCCAAAGGAGGAGGTCGCGCGTGAGGCGCTGCGCGACGCCGACGCGCGGGTGCGGCGCCTCGCGCGGGCGTGGCTGCTCGAGCAGGGCCTGCTGACCGAAGACGAAGCGCCGACGATGGCGCCGGTGGAGCGGGTCGCGCGGCCCACCGCCGCTGCGCCCGCGAGCGCCGGGAGCGCCGCCGCGTTGGTGCAGCGGCTCAACGAGCCCGGCCCGGTCGATGCCGTCGCGCACGCGCTGGTCCGCGTCGTCGCCGACCCGACCGCGCACCCCGACGACCGGACCATCGCCGCGCGCGCGCTCGTCGCCAAGGGCCGCCCCGAGGTCGGGCTGGCGGCGATCCGGTCGGCGGAGTCATGGGTGCCCGCCCTGTACGTGGCGTCGCTGCGCGCGTTGGTGGCCTACAACCCACAAGGGCTCGCCCGCGCGGCTACGCGGGCCGCGGATCCCGATGGGCGCGCGTGGTTGCTGACCCAATCGGTAGACGGTCGGATGGTCGCCCACGAATTGGCGCTCGCCCTCGCGATCGTGCCCCCCAGCGAGGCCGGTGAGGCCGCCCTGTGCGCCCTGATCGGCGCGGACGACGCGTCCGTCGCACAGGCCGCGATCCGCGCGCTCGGCGCGGTGGGCACCGCCGCCTCCCTCGACCCGCTCCAGCAGCTCCTCACCGAAGACGCGCCCGCGTGGCGTAAGCGCGAGACGGCCGATGCCACGCGCGCCATCCGGGCCCGGACGGTCGGCGGGCCGAGCCTCGACGGCGCCCCGAACCGCCGTGTGGGGCCCCGCAAGACCCTTTGACCGCCCGCTAGGCCTTGAACAAGCGGTCAGCGGTCAGCGGTCAGCGGTCAGCCCGGTCAAAGCCATGCATCGCTCATCGGCAGTCGACCGGGTTGTTCGCGTTCAGGTGAAGGTCGGTTGGGTTACCATCGCGCCATTGTCAAGCTGAAAGCTGATGGCTGATGG
>CAIUDO010000922.1 GCA_903897935.1 uncultured Pseudomonadota bacterium | reverse complement strand
CGGCGCTCGAGGCGCTGCGGGCGTGGGCCGACGTCGCCCGGGGCTCGTCTCGTCGCGCGCTGGAGCGGGTGGCCTTGGAGGTCGCGGCCGCGGGGCTGGAAGATCAGGTAGAAGCTGCTGCGCGCGCGTTGCGGGCCGTGCGTGGTGCCGCCTCTGCGGTTGCGCGCGCGTCGTCCGAGGTGCCGGCGCCCCCGCGCGCGGCTTGGTCACCCCGCCGTACCGAGGGTGCCACCGCCGACGTTCGCCTTCGTTCGCCGGTTCGCGGCGTCACGCCGGCGGTCCGTCGCGCGGAGCGCCGGGCGTCCGACGGCGTGGCGCGCCTGAGCGCGTCGCCCGTCGCGGCCACTCCTCAGGCCGCTGGCGCCGCATCGCCGGCCGAGCGCGTCGCAACGCGAACGTCGGCGTCGACCCTCGCTGGATCGACTTCGTCGGGTGCGTCTTCCCGAGGCGTCACGCGGCCGTCTCGTGCCGGCGCGAGCCCCCCAGCCTCCGTGGTCGGTCGGAGCGCCACTGTCGAGTCGCCTGAAGCCGAGCCGGTTCGTCGGGCGCCGTGGGCCGCTCCCCGAGCAGCGACACGGCCGGCGCGTGCCGTCGCGACGGTGGCGGCGTCCCAGCGCGGCGACGCCCCGGCGTTCGCGTTGTCGTCCTCTCCGGTCGTTCGGGCCCGGCCCGTCGTCACTCGGCGTCGGGTCGACGATCCGGCCAGCACAGCCGCGGCCGTTCGCGCCGAACTACCCGTCACCCGTGGGGTGCCTGAGTCACCCGCAGCCCCTGCGGGCGTTCGCGGAAGCCCGTACGCGGTCGCGGGCGCCAGCGTCGATGGCGCGTCAGGGCGCGCAGCGGCCCCGACGTCGCGGGTGACCGCGCCGCAGGTGGAGCGCGCGTCTTATACGGTCGCTGCGGCCCAACGCGGCGTCGACGTTGCGCGGACCTTGGCGCAATCGCCGCTCGTCCGCCCATCGGCGTCGTTGCCACCCCCGGCGGCGAGGCTGATGGCGCGCGCGGAGGCCGTGGAGGCGGTCAACGGACCACCGGCGCGAAGCGGCGCTGAGCGTGCGATTCGGGTCAGCGCGCCTGCCGCGGTCGTCGTTGGCCCAGCGCGCTCGATCGAGGCGGCCTCCACCGAGGTCGTCGCGCCTTCGCGGCTGTCAGCGCGGCGCGCCACGAGCACTGTGGCCGCTTCGCAGCGGGCGGGTGTCGTTCGCCGCGCGTTGGCGGCCTCCCCGGTCGCGCGGCCCGTCGCGAAGGTTGCTCGAGTCGCCGAGCTGGCCGTTCGGCCCGCGCGGGTCGCGATCTCGGCGCCGTCCTTGGACACCCAGTCGCCTCGCCGTGACGCGGCGGCGCCGCCTCAGCGCACGTCCGATCGCGTGGTGGACGCGCCGCCGCGCCGCGTAGCCACGCGTCGCGCCGAAGCGTCCGATCAGCTGCGCTCCGAGCGGGCGACCGGCACGGTGGCGGCGGCGCAGCGTGGCTTCGTCCGCGCGGCGGAGCGGCCGTTCGCGCCTGCTCCGTCGTCGGTTGGCCGGCCGTCTGCGGTGTGGGCAGACGCGCCGCGGGTGGCTGCTTCTTCGGGTGCGGCACCCTCGATCGAAGCCTCGGGCGAGGCGCCGGTGGCGGCGCGCATCGCTCGACGGGGCGAGGCGCCCGTGCGGATCGCGGAGGCGCCGGTGCGCGCGGAGCGATCGGTCGTCGGTACGGATCGTGGCGAAGCGGTCCGGGTCGCGCGCTCGCTCGGGGCGGTCGCGCCTGTGCTCGTGCGTGCGCAGGCGGCAGAGCCCGTGGTCGCGGACGCGGCGGCGCCCGAGAGGGCGCGGCGTTCGCGCAGTGTCGCGAAGGCGCCGGCTACGTCGGCGGCCATGCAACGGCAAGGCGCCCCGGCGGCGACGTTGTCGGCCCCGGTGGTCATGCGCCCCGCGCGCTCCTGGGCGCCTTCGAGCGCGACTCCTGAGCGGTCGGCGGCGCGCGGTCGTTGGGCAGCCGCTTCCACGGTCGCTGCTGCCCAGCGCGGCGGAGCGGTGGTGACGTTGTCGGCGTCGCCGGCGCAGCGCCCGTCCGCGACGCTGGCCGACCGGGTCTCGGATCGGCGCGCCGTGGACGGTGTGTCGTCGGCGCGTCGTACGGTACAGCCGGTCATCGCGCGTTCGGGCGGCGTGGAGCGTCGCGACGTGACCGAGCGGCCTGGCGCCGCGCGGGCTGGTGTTGTCGCGCGCCCTGACTTCATCGAGCGGGTCGGCGACGGCGGGCGGTCAGGCGGTGAGCGGGTGGTCCGCGCGGTCGCGGGCGACCTGGGCGCCGTGGGTAGCGTGCTGACTGGGCGCGAGGCGTCGGTTGTGGCCGGCACGGTCACCGCCGCGCAGCGCGGGGAAGGCGTGGTTCGCACGCTGTCGGCGTCGCCGGTGGTGCGCCCGTCTCGGGTCGTCGCGAGCGACCGGTTGTCGGCGCGCGCTGAGGCTCCGTCGGACGAGGGGCGCTCGGGCGCGGCCGCGGTCGGTGGTGCGCGCAGCGCTTCGGCCTTTGCGGCGCCGTCCGCACGGTCGGTAGGGTTGGCCGACGCTACGGGCTCTGCGCGGCTGGATCGCTCGGCGACACGGGCGTCGCGCGTGGTCCCTGGCGGCGGGACGGTGCTCTGGGCCCCCAGCGCGCCGGTGGCGGAGACCACTCCTGTGGCCACCGGGGGCGTGGCGCGGCGTGGCCGGGCCTACGCGACGGTCGCGGCGGCGCAGCGTGGCGTGCGCCGCGCGGCGGCGGTGTCCGAGTCGCCGGTCGTCCGCGCGAGCCCGGAGGTGGCGCTCAGCGACCGCATGCCGACGTTGGCGCGCGCCACGGCGTCCGGCGTGGCGCCGCGGGTCGAGGCGGTGGCGCCCGCTGCCGGCATGGTCCGGTCGTTGGCCAGGTTGGAAGCGGGCGTTCGCGTGGACGGTACGGGCCGCGCGATGACGGCGGCGGCGCCTGTGGTCGGCGCCGCGCGGTCCGAAGACGTCGCCGCTGGGGGCGGTGCGGCGTTCGTCGCGTTGGCGCGGTTGGTGGCGGCGGAGGCCCGCCCGGCGGGCGCCGTCGTCGTCGGTGAGGCGTCGGCGTCGGAGTTGCCGCGGTTCATCGCGGATCGTCAGGCGGTCGCGCCGTCGGTCACGCGGCACCTCGCGGTGTCGTCTGACCACCGCTTGCTCAGCGTCGCGCCCGCCGCGGGGGTCGCCGAGGGCGCTCCCCTGGCGCCCAGCGCCGCCCGCGCGTCCCGTTCGGCAGGGCGCCGAGTGATGGCGCCGACCTACGGGAAGCCGTCGTCGGAGAGGGTCGCGGCCACGCGTGCGCCGGCGTCGGTGCGCGCGGCTGCGGGGCGGGCCCCCGAGCTGCAGGTCGGGCCTGCGCGACGGGTGCTTGGCCTCGACAATGGGCGCGCCGCGACGGCGTCGTTGCCGTACCCTTCGGGGCTCGGCTTCACCTCGATCGCTGCGGCGGAGGCTGCATCTCCGGCCGTGAGCGCGGATGGCCGGGCTACCGCGCGTGGGGACGCCGCAGCGCCGCAGGAGCGGTCGGCCGCGGGTCGCTCGGCGTCGTCGCGTGGCGTCGGCGCGCGGGCGATCGCTGCTGCCGCTCCAGGAGTCCTGGTCACTCCGACCGTAGTGGCCGAAGCGCAGCCCGTGTCCGGCTCTTCGCGCCGTCAGGGGTGGGCCCGTCCGGGCATGTCGTGGGCCGAAGCGCGCGCGATGGCGCCGGCGGGCGCGGACCAGGGCGCATACGCGCGGGCCGTCGTCGCGGGGCTGGACCGGCTCACCGGCCGCGCCGAGCGCACCACCTTCGTCGGGCAGCCCGTGGTCCCAGCGGTCCCGGGCACCCCGTCGGCGGTCGAGCAGCGCGCTGGGGTGTCCGCGGTCGGTGCTCGCACCGACGCTGCGGGGCGCGGTGAGGTTCGGGCGCCTCGTGGCGCGGGCGGTCCCGCCATGGTCGCGCCTCGCGCCGCTGGGGCGGACGTCGCGGCCGCCCAGGATCGTCCGGCAGGGTTGGCGTCGCGGGTCGTGGGCCGGCGTTCGGCTCGGGCGAACGAGGTCGGGGCAGAGGGGCTGCGCGTCGACCCGTCGCTTGGTCCCGCGCCGACTGGGGATCGGTGGTGGTGGACGGTCTCGCAGCTCGGCAACACGTCGTCAGGTGTTGGGCGCGGGAGGGCTGTGGCGCCCGGAGCCGTCGCTGACGGTCGGTCGCCAGGGTGGGCGCGGAGGGTGCTCGCGCAGGACGACCCGGCCGGCGCAGGCGGTGGATCCGAGGCGCGCCTCGCGCAGGTCGTGCAGCGTCGGTCCGACATCCTCGGGTCGTTGGCGTCCGCTCGGACCGCGGAGGACGTCGTCCGGGTGATCCTCGATCGGGGCGACTCGGTGCGCTCGTTGGCTCAAGTGCTCCCGTCCCCCGCGCGTCGGTTGGTCGAGACCATCGCGGCGACGGGTGGAGAGGCGCTCGGTGAGGAGGCGCCGCGGGCGAACGTCGGCGCGTTCCGGAACAAAGCGCCCGAGGGTGAGGTCTTGCGCCCGTCCGGTGGCGCGAGCGGGTCAGGTCGGCGGCTGTCCCCGCTCTCGACGGCCACACGCGGTCGCGGGGTTGGGGCGTCCAACGTCATGCGGCTCGCCGGCAAGCTGATGAACTTGATCCACCTCGCCGAGGTGGAGCGGCGTAAGAGCGAGGCGCAGCGTCAGGTGCGCATGGCCTCGGAGGAGACGGGGACCGAAGGCTCGGGCGGTGCGCCCGCGGCCGGGGGCTCCGGACAGAACGCGAACATCGAGGCGCTGCGGCGCGACGTGCTCGAAGCGGTGCTTCGTCAGCTCGAAACGGGTCGCCTGCGGACCGAGGAGGATCCCGATGGCCACGGCATCTGGTGGTAAGGCTTACTTCCAGGAAGTCAACAAGGACGGGGAGCCGGACGGGAACATCTTCTACGTCCAGTTCAACCCGAAGCAGCTCAAGCTCGAGGATGCTGCTTCGTGGAAGGACTCGGACGAGCATGGTGAGTCCCAGCCGCTCCTGACCTACGAGAAGGGGGTCCCGGCCACCCTCTCGATGGAGTTGACGTTCGACTCGACAGACACCGGGGAGAACGTCGCGACCACGTACGTCGACGCGCTGCGCGCCTTCGTGTCGGGCACCAAGACCGACGAGACGGACGGGCAAGGCAACGACATCACGCGTCCGCCCTACTGCAAGTTCCAGTGGGGTGACTTCGAGTTCAACGGCGTCGTCGAGCGCATCTCCGCTACGTACATCATGTTCGCCGCGGACGGGACGCCCCTGCGCGCCAAGGTCACGGTGTCGCTCAAAGAGCACGTGGAGAAGAACTTCACGCTCGCCGGCGGCAGCTCGGTGACGTTGTCGGCCGCAGGCTCGATCCTGGGCGCGAGCGGCGGTGATGTGACGCGGTACGCGTTCGTGTCGGCCTACACGGCGAACACCCGGATCTACCGTGTGAGCGACAACGAGACGTTGTCGGGGGTCGCAGCGCGCACGGGTGTGCCGATGGACCAGATCGCGATGGCGAACGGCATCAACGATCCGATGAACCTCGAGCCCCAGGAGATCATCATCCCGGGCTCGTTGGCGATCGCGGCCGTGCTCGCAGCGAACCACCTGGCGCGCGCGAACGGTGACTGGGCGCTCTCGGAGAGCGGGGAGAACCCGTTCCACGACACGGGGCTCCCCGACGAGTTCCGGTGGTTGGTGGCTGGCGACGCCCCAGCGGGCAGCGCGTTCGACGAGCCGGGCGACTTCACGCCCGGGCCCGGCGGGAGCGGGCACACGGGCGGCCCAGCGGGCGCGAGCGGCTCGGGGGCGGCCCCATCCGGCCCGGTCGGGTCGGCGCCGTCGGCGGCCGGCTACGAGGGGCCGGGCGGCAATGACGCGGTCGTGCCGTTCGGTTCGGGTGAGCGGACGGGCGGTCCGGCGGGCGCGAGCGGCTCTGGCGCCGCGCCGTCCGGCTCCGTCGGCACGTCCGCCGAAGGTGTCGGGTACGACGGCGCTGGCGGCGACGACGCCGTGGGGACGTTCGGCTCGGGCGACCGCACGGGCGGGCCCGGCAGCGATGACGCCGCGGTCGGTACCTTTGGCTCGGGTGAGACTACGGGCGGTCCGGCGGGCGCGAGCGGCTCGGGGGCGGCCCCGTCCGGATCCGTGGGGACGGCGCCCGAGGGCGTCGGGTACGAAGGGGCTGGCGGCGACGAGGCGGTCGGCACGTTCGGCTCGGGTGAAACCACGGGGGGGCCGGCGGGCGCGAGCGGCTCGGGTGCGGCACCGTCCGGGTCCGTCGGGACGGCGCCGGAAGGCGTCGGGTACGAAGGGGCTGGCGGCGACGAGGCGGTCGGCACGTTCGGCTCGGGTGAGCGTACCGGGGGCCCGGCCGGTGCGAGCGGCTCGGGGGCGGCCCCGTCCGGCTCGGTGGGCACGGCGCCAGAAGGCGCGGGCTACGGCGGTCCCGGCGGCGCGGGCGCGGTCACCGGAGGCGGCTCCGGCGCCGGTGGATCGGGTGACGGCGGCGCCGGTGCTGGCGGTGGTGGCGGCGCCGGTGCTGGCGGCGCTGGTGGCGGCGGCGCTGGTGCTGGCGGCGCTGGTGCTGGCGGCGCTGGAGGCGG
>CAIUDO010000921.1 GCA_903897935.1 uncultured Pseudomonadota bacterium | reverse complement strand
CCCCGACCGCGACGCCGGCGAGCTCTACATCTTGCCCGCGATGGCGTGGCTGGGCACCGGCGACGTCGAGGACCTCGCCGCCTACGGGCTGAGCGGCGGCGAAGAAGGCGGCACGTTCGGGAGCGCGCTGCCTCCGGTCCCGCGCGACGCCGATCGCGACGGCCGCGCAGACGTGGTCGTCGGCGATCCGACGGGCATGAGCACCGGCGGCGGGCGCGTCCACGTCTTCCACAACCACCACGGCGCCACCCCCTGATCGAGCCGGCGCCTACCAGCGCCGTCTCGGCCGTCCGGAGCTCTGATGCCCCCTTCGCGCGCGCTCGTCGCGTCAATGTTCGACCGCCCGTTGTTCGACCTCGTGCTGGAGGCGGCGCTCGTACACCGCGCCCACCACGACCCGAGCGCGGTGCAGTGGTCCACGCTGCTGTCCATCAAGACGGGCGCTTGCCCCGAGGATTGTGGCTACTGCGCGCAGTCGGCGCACTTCGACACCGGGCTGCCGCGAGAGGAGCTGATCGACGTCGACGCGGTCGAGGCGGCGGCGCGTCGGGCCAAAGAGGGCGGATCGACCCGGTTCTGCATGGGCGCGGCGTGGCGCCGGGTCGCCGACCGCGACATGCCTGTCGTCGAAGAGATGGTGCGTCGCGTCAAGGGGCTCGGGCTCGAGACGTGCTGCACGCTCGGCACCGTCACCGAGAGCCAGGCGGCGCGCCTCAAGCAGGCAGGCCTCGACTATTACAACCACAACCTCGACACTTCGCGCGAGCACTACGGAGAGGTCGTCAGCACCCGCGACTACGACGAGCGCCTCGCTACGCTGGATCGTGTGCGTAAGGCCGGGGTCAACGTGTGCAGCGGGGGCATCCTCGGGCTCGGCGAGCGCCGCGAGGATCGGGTCGGCCTGTTGCACGAGCTGGCCTCGTTGGCCGAGCCGCCGGAGTCGATCCCGATCAACCAGCTCGTCCCGGTCCCCGGCACGCCGATGGCCGGCAAGGCGAAGCCTGTCCCGTGGACGGAGCTCGTGCGCACGATCGCGGTCGCCCGCATCCTGATGCCGCGCACGGCGGTGCGGTTGAGCGCGGGCCGCGAGTCGATGACCGAGGAGCTGCAGGCGTGGTGCTTCTTCGCGGGCGCCAACAGCATCTTCACCGGCGACCAGCTGCTCACCACGCCCAACCGAGGGATCGACGCGGATCGGTTCTTGTTGGCGTCGCTGGACCTGCACCCCAGCTAGCAAGGAACAATCAGCAATTAGCAATCAGCGTTCAGCCGTACGAACCTGACGGCTGACCGCTGACGGCTGACCGCTGACCGCTGACCGCTGACCGCTGACCGCTGACCGCTGACCGCTGACGGCTGACGGCTCTCAGAGCGGCGCCGTCGCCACCCACAGCAGCACGGCGCCGCGTGGCCCGCCGACCATGCGCGGCGCGCTGCCGCGCGCGAACCGGGACGTCGGGCCGAGGGGGACGTCGTCGCGCCAGACCCGGCCGCCGATCACCTCGCACGCTACGGACGCCGGCACCGCGAACGGCGCGTCGGCGTCGACCACGACACGGTAAGCCGCCGTGGTCGGCTCCTCGTGCAGGATCTGCAGCGCGACGCCGTCACCGAACGGGCGCCACACCGGCGTCAGGTCGTCGGCCTGGCGGAACAACGCGACGCCCGGCACCGCCCGGGACGACAAGATGGTCGGCTTACGCACCCGGACCTCGACGGCGTCGAGCGCGGCGCGCCCTTCGACGGGCTCCGGCGGCGCGAGCAGCATGCCGGCCATGGCGCGCGCCAGGCACTCGATGAGGCGCCACCGACCTTGCTGCACGAGCGTCTCGACCGCGGAGGTCACCAGGGCGTAGTCCACCGACGCCGCGAGCGAGCCCGTCGACGCGCACAGCTCGAGATCGAGCTTCATGCGGAGCGTGATCTCGACCGGCTGCGGCGCGCGCTGCTCGAAGTCCTCGATGCCGACGATCGCGTCGCAGCGCAGGGCTTCGAGGGTCACTTCGTCTCGCACGCGTCCTCCTTCAGTACCGACAAGCGCGCCCGCCATCGACCGCGATGACGTCGCCATTGATATAGGTGCCTTCTAACGCCAGGAACCGAACCAAACGCGCCACGTCGTCGGGGTGCCCGACGCGGCCGAGCGGGATGCGACGGGCTTGCCGGTCGCGCTCTTCGTCGTCCCACGCCTCCGGCCACACCACGTGCCCCGGGCTCACGCCGACCGTGCGCACGGCTGGCGCCAGCTCGACCGCCATCGCCTTGACCAGCATGACCAACCCGGCCTTCGAGACCGAGTAGTGCGCGTACCCTGAGACGGGCCGGTCGGCGCCGATGTCGCACAGGTGTACGACGAGCCCGCCCGCGGCGCGGAGCTGCGGCAGGAGGCCCTGCGCCAACAAGAACGGCGCGCGCAGGTTGACGGCCTGCATGTGGTCCCAGGCCTCCACGTCGATCTGCTCGAACGGGACGGGTCGAAACACGGACGCGTTGTTCACGAGCACGTCCACACACGGCAGATCGGCGGCCGCGGCAACCACCGCGCGCGCGCCGTCGACCGTCCCGAGGTCCGCCGAAACCAGCCCGACCGAGGCGCCGTGCGCCGCGCACGCCCGCACGATCGTGTCCATCTCGGCCGGGGGCCCCCGGTGGTGCAGCAGAAGATCGTACCCGGCCGCCGCCAGCTCCTCCGCGACGGCGGCGCCGACGCGGCGCGCAGCGCCCGTGATCACCGCCGCCCTTCGAGGCGCCTCGCCGCTCATCGCTCCTCCCGTGCAGGCTCCTCGCGTAACAGCCTGCCCACCGACCGGGATCAGCCCGCTCGTTGCCCACGACCGGCGAGCACCGTCGCCACCAGCAAGATCAGCAACGCGACCGCCTTGATCTCCTGCAGCGCGCCGCGGAGGGCCTGGCCCCACAGGTGGTCGACCGACAGCGCGAGCTCCTTGAGCGCGGCGAGATCGAACGCCCACGCCGCTACCGCGAACCCGACCGGCGCCGCGAGCCAGCCGGGCACCCGACCGCGCGCGAGGCCGATCGCCGACACGACGACCGCGGGGATCGCCCACACGACGTGGTGCTCGTACGTGTAGACCGGGACGAGCAGCATCACGACCATCACGGCGCTCGCCTGGCTCGCGACGCCGAGCGGGTCCGGGGCCGGGCGGCGAAACGCATACGCGAGCCCGCCGACCAACCCGAGCGCGGTCAGCCGAGACAGCCACCGCGCGCCCGTCGACAAGCCGTTGCCCGGCTTCGGCAGCGCGCCGTCCCACCAGTTCGGCACCGAGTGGTTGCCGAACAACGACGGGTCGACGGTGAGCCCGTTGTAGTCTCCCGTCGAAAATCCTGGAAGGACCTCGGTGTAGAAGCGGAGCTGCGTCGACGCGTCGACGAGCGGCAGCGCGAGCACCGACGAGACCACCGCGGTCGCGCACGCCGCCGCCACGGCGACCGGGCGGCGACGCAGGACCAACCAGGCGACCAGCAGCGCCGGGGCCATCTTGAACATACAGGCGAGGCCGAGCGCGACCCCACCGACGATCTCACGGCCCCGACCGGGCGCGCGCCCGTCGAGCGGCGCCGCCGCCGCGAGGCCGCCGAGCGCGAGCGCCAGCACCAGCAGGTTCGCCTGACCCATCACGTGGTTGTTGGGGATGGCGGTCAGCGCGGCGACGGCCGCCGCCAACGTGACGCCCACCGTAGGCCCGAGCGCGCGCCACCAGATCGCGAGCGCCGTGACCGCGGCCACCAGCGCGGCCTCGTCGAGCCAGAACCACCACCGGTACGCGACGTCGAGCGGCGTCCCGGGCGGGATCCACGCCAGGGCGAGCAAGAACGGAGGCGGGTAGAAGTATGGGTTGACCGTACGTCGTACGCCTTTGGAGGCGCGCTCGAGCGCGCGGGTGTCGTACGGGTCGCCGCCCGCGCGGGCCACCTCCAGCGCGTAGTGGTACGACGCGTAGTCGCGCCCCTGGCGCTCGTTCGCGGCCTGGGTCCAGCCGAACGCGCACACCGCGAGCACGTGCCACACGACGGCAGCGACGACGAGCGCGCGCACGAGCGAGCGCGCCCCGACCGACGCCGATGGGTCCGACATCACCTGCCCCCGTGGACGAGCGCCCGCGGCGGTTGTACCATGCACACGAGAGGTCCACATGGAACCCGTCCGCAAGCGCGCGCACGAAACGACGCCCCCCGCCGCCCCGACGCCTCCGGGGGCCGAAGCCACCCCTGCTCGCCTCGACGAGGTCGTGGCTCGCGTCGCCGAGAGCGCGCGGCGCGCGCCGGAGCGGTGGCTCCGCGACGCCCGCGTGGCGGAAGGTGGCGAATAACCATCCCCGAACGGCGCGCGTGAGCGGGCCGGGCAGCGCGCCGCTCGTCGGGCTCGAGACCGAGTACGCAATTCGGTTCTCACCCGCGCCCGGCGCGCCGCGGCCGGGCAACGACGTCATCTACCAGGCGATCATCAAGGCGCTCGGGCAGCTCGTCGTCTTACGCGCCGCCGGCGGGCTGGGCGACGTACAGCGCCGGTACTTCTTGGAGAACGGCGGGTCCATCAGCTACGAGTTCTACCCGTGGGCTGCGGGCGACGGGCTCGTCGAGGGGGCCACCCCCGAGTGCCACGGCGCCGCCGAGGCGCTCGTGTACCAGCGCGCGCAGGACCGGCTGCTCGAGCGCGCGACCCCGATCGCCGCCCGGATGCTGGCGGTGGACGGGTACCCGGGCACGCTCGGCTTGCTCAAGAACTGCCGCGACGCCGAGGGCCACGTCTACGGCGCGCAGGAGAACTACGAGGTCGAGATCGCGCCAGGGCTGTGGCGGTTGGCGTGGTGGTCCGGACTGATCGCGTTGGCACCCGCGATCGTGCTGGCCGCCCTCGGGCAGTGGCTGGTCGTCGTCGTGCTGATCGTGGTGTTCGTGCCGTGGGCGATCGTGAGCGGGCTGACCGACCGTCCGCTGGCCGAGCCGGACCCGCGGGTCGTCGAGCGCGTGGTGCGCGCGGTGAGCTGGCCCCAGACCGCGTCGTTGCTCGCGCTCACCCGTTGGGTGGCGTTTCGGAGGGAGCGCCACGCGCTGTCGGCGTTCTTGGCGTCGCGGCCGATCCTCACCGGGGCGGGCACGTTGCTCGACGACGGGCGGTTCGTGCTGTCGGAGAAGGCGCCGTCGATCAACTCGGTGATCCGGACCCGCGTCGACCCCAAGCAGCGGTCGGTGTTCGAGGTGGGCAACCTGGTCAAGGCGGTGCTCCGCGTCCCCCTGCAGCCCGATCTCGCCGATTGGCGCGGCTTGTTCCGCAAGCACCAGCGCCTGCAGCTCGGCCTCGCCGACTCGAACATGTGCGAGACCGCGGAGGCGCTCCGCGTCGGCACGACCGCCCTGCTGCTGCGCGTCGCCGCCGACGGCGCGCTGGACGACGCCCCCCAGGTCGACGTGCT
>CAIUDO010000920.1 GCA_903897935.1 uncultured Pseudomonadota bacterium | reverse complement strand
GATGACGGTCATCGTGGCGGCGGGAGCGTCGAGGGCGCGCGCGCGACGCTCCAACAGTTGCTGCAGGTCGTCGGCGCGGCAACCGGTGAGCGCCAGCAGGAGCGGGGCCGCGCGCCGCGTCACGCGGGCCAGCCCGCTGCCGCCGCCATCGTGGCGACGACGTCGTCCCAGGTGTGCCCCGCGCGCGTGGCCGACCACGCCGCCCGCCCCATCTGCTCGGCGCGGTCGGGGTCTCCGAGCAGCGCCACCAGGTGCTCGGCCAGCTCGGCGACGTCCCCGGGAGCCGCCAGCAGGCCCGTCTCGCCATGCGTGACGATCTCCGGCATCGCGCACGCCCGCAGGCCAACGCACGCCAGGCCGGACGCCATCGCCTCCAAGAAGACGTGCCCCCACGGCTCGAACCGCGACGGCATCACGAACACCGACGCGCCCGCGTACGCGCGAGCGACCCCGGCGCGGTCGGCACGCCCGACCCACGTCACCCCGGGCGCGGCCGGCCCGGTCGGGCCGACGATGATGAGGCGCGCCGAGGGCACCCGTCGCCGCGCGATGGCGAACGCGGCCAGCAGCTCGGGACCGCCCTTCCGCTCGAACTCGTAGCCGACGAACACCGCGGTCCGCTGGTCCCACCGCTTGCCGTCCAGCGTGGGCACGCCGAGGTTCACCCCACCGCCGACCCGCACCACACGGGCGGGGTCGCACCCGTAGTCGTCGATGAACGAGCGCCGCAGCCACTCGCTGCGCGGGAACAGCCACTCGGCGGCTCGGTAGACCGCGGTCTCCTGCGCGACGAACCGCGCCCGATCCCGGCCGCGCAGCGGCGCGCCCTCCGGGTGGTGCCGCTCGGTGAGCGCGTAGGTGCAGTCCGTGTGCAGGACGAACCTGCGGGATCCAGGATCCCGCCCCGGCCCGCACAGCGTGTGCACCTGCACGATCAGGTCGTGGGGCGGGGCGCGCTTGATCAGCGCGTCGGCGCGCGCGCTGCGGGCGTCGAACAGCCGGGGGCTCAGGTTGTACCGGCGCCGCCACAGGTCGCGGTCCGGGTGGATCGCGGCGAGCTGGTGCACGGCGCGGCCGACGCGGCCGAGCTCGGGCCAGACGGTGCCCACCACGCCGAACCTGCGGTCCAACGCGGCGAGCAGGCCGGCGTTCTTCCCGCCGGGGTTCGCCCGGAAGTCGATCGAGGCGTCCATCGACAAGCCGAGCACGCGCACGGGGGGCCTAAACGACGGCGGCGAGCACGTCGGCGAGCTCGCGGACCATCCGGTCGTGGCTGAAGTGGGCGCGCGCGCGCGTGCTGGCGGCGGCGCCGAGCCGCGCGCGGGTGGCCGGGTCGTCGGCGAGGCGCGCGATGGCGTCGGCCATGGCGACGTCGTCTCCCGGCGCGACCAGGACACCCGACGCGGCGTCGATGAGCTGCTGGGCGCCCTCGGTGCGCGTCGCGACGACCGGGAGGCCCGTCGCCATCGCCTCGATCGTGGTGAGCGGCATGCCCTCCCAGTCCGAGCAGTTCAGGTACACGTCGGCCGAGCCCAGCAGCGCGGGCACGTCTTGCCGCAGCCCGGTCAAGGTGACGACACCGCCGAGGTCGTCGCGGGCGATCGCCGCCGCGAGCTCGCTGGCGCGGTCCCCGGTCCCGACGATCGCGTACCGCAGGCGGGGCCACCGCGCGCGGTTCTGCGCTGCGATCGACAACACGTGGTGGTGCGCCTTCTGGGCGACCAGCCGGCCGATCACGATGACGAGCACGTCGTCGGGGCCGGCGCCCATCACGGCCCGCGCCGCCGCGCGCTCGTCGCCAGTGCGCGGCCCGAGCGGCCCGGTGTCGACGCCGTTGTGCACCACCGTCACCCGCGCCGCGTCGGCGCCTCCAGCGACGAGCCGGTCCCGGACGTCTTGGGACACCGCGACGACCCGGTCGGCGACCCGCATCAGCGGCCCCACGAACCGATACCGATCCTGCGGCCACCCGTGCGCGACGTTGACGACCGGCGTGCGCGGCGCCGCGAGCCGCGCGACCCAGGTGGTAGCGAGGGAATTTGCGACGATCACGCGAGGCTGGTGCGTGTCGACCATGCGCGCGACGAGGCGCGCGACCTTGGGCAACGAGCCGCGAACGTTCTCGAGCGGCCCGTCGAGGTGCGGCACCGACGCGCGCAGCTCGGGCACCAGGTCGCCCCCGGACGACGCCACGGCGACCCGTACGCCGCGGTCGGCGAGCCAGTTGGCGACCGTGACGACGTACCGCTCGGCGCCGCCCGTCCCCAGGGTGTCGATGAGCAGCAAGACCGGCGAGACGAGCGGCGCCGCCACCTGCCGCAGCCCGGACAGCCGCGCCGTCAGCCCGTCGCACAGGGCGCGAACATCGGGGTGTACAGGGGGCGGGGTCCGCCGCCGGATCGAGGTCGCGCGGACCTTGGCCACCAGCGACGCGTCGAACGGCACGCCGAGGTGGCCGAACAGGTCCGCGAACCCCTGCTCGGGCGAGCCGACGAGGTCCTCGTAGGAGAAGAGCTTCATCCTCGGGTGCTCGTCGAGCCCGAGCTCGAGAAAGAACACGTTGCGCAGGTACCAGAACAGCAGCGCGCCTTCGTGGGGCGTGAGGTCTGGGCGCCACGCCGACGTGATAGCGGCCCGCATCGGTTCGGAGATCCGGGCGGTGCGCCAGCCCCACGTCGTGGTGTCGCCCGCGACCACCGCGTCGATGAGCTGCTTCTGGTGGTCGCCCCACTTGACGATCGCGGAGGCCGCGACATCGTCGGCGTCGCGCACGATCCACACGCCGCGCGCGGTGGGGAACCGCTCCAGCAGGTGGTCCGCCTCGTGGCTGTCGCAGATCGGCTTGAACACGTGGTGTGGCGCCGGGCTGCTGCGCACCAACAAGCGCACGACGGGATCGGGCCTCAGCTCGAAGTCCTGGAAAGCCGATGCGTGATTCTCGTGGTAGATCCTGGTGAGCGGGCTCTCGTCCAGCACACGCATGACCATCTTCGTGCCGGACCGCTGGCAGCCGAACACGAACCCGACGGTGCGGCGGTGCAGCCACCCGAAGCGCGCCTGCGCGGCATGCTTGGCTTGCCTCCGCAGGAATCCGGGACCGGACGTGCGCAGACGGGTGAGCGGGCTCGGGGGCGGGCCTTCGTGGGTCGACATACGGGCGGTTATCGCGCCGACAGGGCCGCTGTCCGCTGTCGAAGGTAGGTCATCAAGAGTTGGAACGGGTGGAGGGCACATGGGTGGGAGCGTGATCGCCGCCCTTGCGCTCGGGTGCGGGGCCGCCCCGGGCCCCGAGGCGAGCACCTACCCTGCAGGCGCCGGGCCAACGACCGCGCGCGTGCTGGTCCTCGGCGAACCCATCGGCCCCTTGCGTGGCCCCCGGGTGGCCGACCCGCCGGTCTACGGCCCACGCGGCGTGTTGGTCGCGCAAGACTGGGGCTTCGTCGACGCTCCCACCGGCGTGGGCGCGGGCGAATATCGGGCGATCTACCTCCAGGAGTCGATGTACACGCTGATCCCGGAGATCCGGGCGGCCAACCCCGACGCCCTGCTGCTCGCGTACCAGAAGGTCGGCGGGATGCGCGCCGACGGCGGCGATCACCCGTCGACGGGCGTGCTCATCGGCGACGCCCCCGAGCATTGGTTCTTGCACGACGCCGATGGCGCGCGGTTGTACTACTGCGACTACCCGGACGTCGCGGCGGCGAACGTCGGCGACCCCGACTACCAGGCCGCGTGGCTCGACGCGGTCCGCGCCCGGTTGGCCCGGGACGGGTTCGACGGCGCCATGATGGACGACGTCAACACGTTCCCAGGCCACTGCTTGGGCGCTCGGGGCGCCCCGATCGCCGAGTACCCGTCCGACGAGGCGTACGGCGACGCGGTGGTCGCGTTCATGGCCGCGGTCGGCCCCGAGCTGAAGGCCGATGGGTTCGCCGTCGCGCCGAACGTCGCGATGAACCCATGGGACGACGTCATGCGGGCGCAAGCGCTCGCGATGGTGCCGCACGTCACCCACTTCGTGCGTGAGTACTGGATGCGGTGGGACGACTCCGAGAACTTCTCCGGCGACGAGTGGGCGACCACGCTGTCGCTCATGCAGGAGGTCGAGGCGGGCGGAGTCGGCTTCCTCGCGCTGACGTACGGCCCTGGGGTCGAAGGCGGCGTCATCGGCCAGCGGTACGGGCGCGCGAGCTGGCTGCTCGCATGGGACGGCGACGCCGACTCGGGGTGGGGCTACTGGGACGACGCGTTGGAGCCGTACGGTCCTGACTGGGGCCCGCCCGTCGGGCGGCCGACGTGGCCCGCCGAGCCGGTCGGCGTCGGGTTCCTGCGACGCTACAGCGACGGGGTCGTGGTGGTGAACCCCGATCCCGCGGCGTCTCAGCGTTTTGATCTGGGTCGCCCGTACCTGCACCCAGATGGCGGGACGGTCGACGAGGTCACGCTCGGGCCGGCGCAGGGGCTGGTCCTGGCCCGCCCGTGAGCGGCGGCTGAGCCGTTGGGGGGCGTGAAGCGTCAGCCGTCAGCCTCTTCTTCACCTCGACGACCCTTCGTGAAGGTCCTCGGGCGCCTTCTGCCACATTGCCAGATCCCTGAAGTCCCGCACATCGCCTCCCGACGGAGCGGAAGGCTGATACCTGATCGCCGATTGCTCCGCCATTTCTCGGCTAAGTGATCGGCATGGGGTCTAATACGGCCCAGGATCCAGCGGCGTCGGTTGTTCGAACGAGTACATCGGCACCTCCACCCCGCCTGACCCGCGGACGCTTCGCTCGGTTCCGCCGACGTCGATGTCCTGACCGTCCGTGACGACCCGCGCCCGCCGAGGCGGGCGCTTGCGCCGTTGCAGTGGTTGGATCTACACTGTGGCGCGCGGGTGCCCGCCCCGCCGGAGTCCCGATGCTCACCTTTCTCGCTTTGGCGTGTGCCGACGCGACGTTGTCGATCAAACGTGAGCCACCAAACGTCGTCTTCGTGGAGCCGATCGCGGGCGCCGCCGTCCGGCAAGGCAGCCTGCTCGAGGTCATCGGCCGCGTCTCCGACCCGGAGACGGAGGATCCGCGCGACCTCGTCGTCTCGTTGACCGTGAGCCCGGACGAGCCGTCGCTCGAGGTCGGCGCGGTCGAAGCGGACGGCACGGTGCGCGCGACTCTGACGCCCGAGCGCGTCGGGGACCTGCTGTTCACCCTCGTCGCGACGGACGCCGACGCCTACCGGGGCGAGGCGTCGTTGCCGGTCACCGTCGTCGCGAACGCCGCGCCGGTCGTCGCGATCGTCGTGCCCACGGACGGCGGGCGGGAGGCGCCCGGGGCGCTCGAGATCGTCGTCACGACCTCCGACCCCGACGACGCCGACCTCACGCTCGCGTGGACGGTCGGCGGGGGCATCGCCGCGTGCCCCGACGTGGCCGACGGCTCGGGCGTCACGACCTGCGTCGTCGAAGCCGCGATCGACCCGGCGCTCGAGCTGTGTGTCACCGCGACCGACCCCGGCGGCGCCGCGGGCGCCGACTGCGTCACGGTCGAGATCGGCTGCGACGACCTCGACGGGGACACGTTCGGGACCTGCACGGGCGACTGCGACGACCTCGACCCGGAGGTGTTCCCCGGCGCGCTCGAGCGCTGCAACGGCCGCGACGACGACTGTGACGGCGTCATCCCTGCGGAGGAGCGCGACGACGCCGATGGGGACGGCGTCGTCGACTGCGACGACGCTCCGAACCAGCCGCCGGCGGTGTCGATGCTCGTGCCGTTCGACGGGTCGGAGGTCCCCCCGGGCCCGGCCGCGGTGGTGATCGCGGTCGCCGACCCCGACGACGCCGTCGAGACGCTGGCGCTCGAGTGGTCGATCGACGGGGTGGTGGACGCGCGGTGCCCGGCGGCGACCGACGCGGTCGGCGGCGCGGTGTGCGTGATGGACGTGCCGGCCGTCGCGACCGCCGAGATCTGTGCGCGGGCCGAGGATCCGTGGGGAGCGACCGGTGAGGCGTGCCACACGGTCGTGCCGGGGTGCACCGACGCGGACGGCGACGGTTGGTTGCCGTGCCCGGACGACTGCGACGACGCCGACCCCGAGGTCCACCCCGGGGCGGTCGAGCGCTGCAACGGCATCGACGACGACTGTGACGGCGTCGTGCCGATCGACGAGTACGACAGCGACGGCGACGGCCTGCTCGACTGTGAAGACCAGTCGTACCTCTCGTTCGACGGCAGCGATCGTGTAGAGATCCCGGGGACGGAGTCGTTGCATCCGGCACAGTTCACGCTGGAGCTGTGGTTCAGGACCTCGGGGACGACGACACAGTCGATGATCGGCAAACACGCTTGTGGCTCCACGAACGGCTTCTTGCTCGGGCTGAACGGCGCCGGCATGAGCACCGAAGCGCGCTTGTCGGGGGAGGGGGCGCACCTGCGCGGCACCACGAACTGGGCGGACGGCGCGTGGCACCACCTCGCGGGCACCTGGGACGGGAGCAACGAGATTATCTACGTGGACGGCGTGGTGGACGCGTCGCGGACCACGACCCGGGCGCCCATCCCGAACGCGCACCCGATCATGATCGGCCGGTACGGGCCGGATCCGGCGTGCTGTTGCTCGGTGGAGGGTGACATCGACGACGTGCGGGTGTGGAGCGTCGCGCTGCCGCCGTCCGATCTCGCTGCCTCCATCCTGGGCGTAGAGCCGGGGCTCGAGGCGTGGTGGACCTTCGACGACGGGGCAGGGCAGACCGCGAGCGACGCGACCGGTTCCTGGCCGGGCACGCTTGGGGGCACTCCGGGATCCGACGCGGAGGACCCTACGTGGCAGCCCGGGGGTCCTTGAACGCCGCCGGAGCTGGGCGCGCCGCGCGAACTGCATGCCCGATAATCGTCGTACGCGGCTGATTCATAGCGACGGCAGTCGACCAAGCGCGTACGTCAGAATACCGAATCGCCAGCTACCTCGCCCGACCGCCCATCCGCGCGGCGCCACACAGTATGCTCTGGATGCGCGGGCGAACCGCGCGGCGGAGGCGCTCATGGCTCATGGCTCATGGCTCATGGCTCATGGCTCATGGCTCATGGCTCATGGCTCGTCCTATGCGGTGTGGCGGCCGGGGCGGCGGTCGTAGGGGATCGCGGCACGGGGTGCGATGATCGCGTCCACCGCGATGAGTCGGTGATCCAGCAGCGCGCCCAGCCGCAAATTGGTGATCCGATCGTCGTCGGACGCGACACGATACGAGGCGGCTCGGAATCCGACGAGATGAATGGCGGCGGCGACTGCCGCGACGACCGACTCGATCCCTACGCTGGCGGCATACGTTCCAGCGACAGCGTTCGCTGACCCACGCTCGGCGCGCGCTGAGCGCAGCCGTCAACTTCGCGACTCCTGGAGGCAGAATGCGTCACCCCATCGGTACTGGTGCTCTGATCGTCGCGGGCTTGCTCGCACCGCCGCTCGCGCACGCGTTCTCGTGCGCAAACACGCCCATCGGCATGGTCGACTGCCCCGACGACCAATGTGAGCATACGGGGTCAGAGGTGCGGTGTGACCTGAGGGTGAACGGCGAGCTTGGCGACGCCGAGCTGTGGCTTGTCGAAGACGTGACCACGGAGTACTTCATCGGCTGGGGCACCGACGGGGGCGGCGTCGACTTCTGCTGCGAAGCCCCCACGCGCAACCAAGGCTGCACCGTCGAAGGGACCGCCAACCACGACTTCATCAGCCTGCAGTCCGGCTCGGTGACCGTCCACCAAAGCTTGCACCGTCTACGGCTACGGAGCCGACGACGCGTTGATCGGCTCTACGGACCCCAGCGTGGTAGACGTGATGTACGGCGGCACTGGCGATGACACCCTGCGGGGGTTCGCCGGCCTGGACACCTTGAACGGCGGCGAGGGCGACGATACCCTCGATGGTGGCGACGGGAACGACTCCCTCTACGGCGATGCGGGCATCGACACGATGAACGGCGGGGACGGCGACGACACGATGTGGGGTGGTAGCGAGCGGGACATCATGTACGGCGAGAGCGGCCACGACACGATGCCCGGAGAGGGCGGCGCCGACGACATCAACTCCGGCGCCGGCGACGACGAGGTGTGGGGCGGCGCCGGTGGCGCCTCCGAGACCATCGATTGCGGATCACACATCGACGGTGACCTCGGGGGTGGGAGTACCGGCAGCGTCTCGGGCTGTGAGGATATGGTGACGCTCACGTCGTGTCCGTGGTGACGTGATGACCCTGCTCCTCACGCTCGCCTGCCAACAGTATGGCTTCGTGAGCAAGGGCGACGTCTCACTCGTCCCATTGCCTGGAGGTGACACGGCCACCGAAGGCGCGTGTGTGCCAACTTCCGAGCAGGGAGGAGCGGTATTGGAACCGACTTGCTCGGCGGTGGCATTCGAAGGCTACGAGTTGGCCTTGCTTTGGCACCATTCAGGACTCGTGACGGAATCGCCCATCGTCCTGCCGCGCGGCTCTGCCTCTGTCGTTATTGCTGCGCAGCACGAGAGCGGCGAAGTCAGTCGGTCTGTGTTTATCGACGGCATCAACGCGACGAGCGAATTGTTCGGAGATATCGAGGCTGATGAGGGACCATTCGGCAACCTCTGCGGGCACAATGCGAGCGGGACTGCCCTCCTCGGGCTGAATGAGCTTCGAGCCGTTCGAGATGCGGACGACCCTTCGCAATTCGACTGGGCCGTCACCATGGCGGCGTTTGGTCCGTCCACCACCGTGACGCGCTCGGTTGCCGACCTCACAACCTTCCTTCCCGGGTGTTGGTGGTACGACGTTGATGTAGATGGCGATGCCGACCTCATCAATCAATACGCCCTGTACGACCCGGAGTCGCTCGCGGTTCGCGTACTCTATGATCGCCCAGACTGGGAGCAGTCGGCAGCGGCGTGGTACGAGCCAGGCCACGGTGGCATCGACGTGGTCGCAGACGTCAACGGAACTTGTCGCGCCGAGATGCCGATCGAGCTTGGGGTGATAGACACCGTGAGCGGCGAGTTCATCGTCCGGTGGCGGGACGCGGAGGGCAACGACGACCTCATCCACACGTTCAATGGTGGTGCCGTTCGTCAAGGCGACACGGTGCTGTGGTGGGGCACTGAGACTTCGGAGAACTATAGCGCCTTTCCCCGGCACGTCGTCCTCGCCGAGGCCAACGGGCTCATCCGGTGGAGACGTGAAGAGGCCCGTATCAGCGTACCGGCGATCGGCGACGTCGACGGCGACGGCGCGCCCGACATGGTCTGCCGCAACCCCGGCAACGACGAGATCTCCGTCTGGCGCATGGACCGGCTCGGACGACTGCTCGACGCGCGCGACATCGGCATCGACGGCGCGAGCTGGAAGGTCGAGGCCGTGCGCGACTGGGACGGCAACGGCTGCAGCGACCTGCTGCTGAGCCGCGGCGGCAGCGGCAAGCTCGTCGTGCTGTACATGCACTTCGAGGGCGGCATTCCCAAGATCCTCAAGAGCCGCCTCATCGGCAACACCGGCGGCGCCCGCGTGATCGACGTGACCCGGCGCTGAGCGTCAGGGCCGCGGCGTGAAGGCGCGCCGAGCGCCGCCGAGATTCATCCGAAGGAACGCGTCGTCCACAAAATCGGCCATGCGCGCGTCGTCGACGCCCGCCGCGCGGGCGGCGGCGCGCTCGCGTCGCCCGTAGGCGCGGATGCAGGTCGGCTCGTCGACGCCCGTCGCGACGAGCTCGCGAAGCCACGACACCTCGGTCGACAGACGGTCGGACGCACGGCGCAGGAAGGCCTCCGCCACGCGCGCGCTTCCGCCGACCAGGCCGCCGTGCGTCAGCCACAGGTGCGACGGCCGCGCGTCGATGACCCGTGCGAGGCTCGCGCGCCAGGCGTCGGGATCGAACTCGGGTGGAGGCGTGGGCACGGCGACGAACTCGCTTCCGGGCACGAGGATGCCCGCGAGGTCGCCCATGAAGGCGTGGCGTTCGCCGGCATGATCGAGCAGCCACACCACGTGGTGCCTGGCGTGACCCGGAGTGTGCATCGCCTCGAACACGAGCCCAGCGGCCTCGATGCGCGCGCCGTCCTCGACGGCGAGGATGCGCTCGGACGCGACCGCGCGAAGATCCCCGTAGAAACGGTCGTAGGCCGTGCCGTGCACCCGACGACTGCTCGCGACCAGCCTCGCAGGATCGACGAGGTGCGCCACGCCGAACGGATGCACGCGCACGCGCGCTCCGGCCTCGGCGAGGTGCCCTGCCGCGCCCGCATGGTCGAGATGGATGTGGGTCAGCAGCAGGTCGCCGACGCCCGCGGGCGCGACGCCGTGCGCCGCGAGCCCCGCGGCGAGCGTCGACCAGGTCGTGGCCGTGCCGCACTCGACCAGCGCGTCACCGACCGGTCCGCGCACCAGGAACGCGTTCGCCGCCTCGGCGAGACCGAGGTAGCCGACGTCGATCGGCACGATCCTCACGAAGCGCCCTCCACCCGCGCGGCCCTCACCATCACGCGCAGGGCGCCGACGAGGCCGGCGAGCGCGCACGCGCCGACCGATCCGTAGGCGAGCTTGATGTCCGTGAGGCGGCCGCCGAGCACGTCACGTCCCGGCGTCAGCTCGATCGCCGCCATCAGCGCGAGGCAGGCGATCATCGTGGCGTCTCGACCGCGCGTCAGCAGCCAGCCGAGCATGGCGGCGGCGGCCAGCGCGACCGGCGCGAAGTGGTAGTTACTCGTGTGCGGCGCGATCAGCAGATAGGCGCAGGCCGTCGCACCGGCGCAGGCCGTCGCGTGCATCGCGGGAGCGCGATCGCCGCGACGCCAACGGCCCCCGACCGCGAGGCTCGTGCGCCACGCGAACGCCAGCACCGTCGCGACCACCAGCAGCACCAAGGCGCCGAGCACGACGCGGCGACCCGCGTCGTCGACCTGCACCACCATGCATTCGTGCCCGAGCTCGAGGTGCGGGGGCGTGGGCACCATCAGGCGCGTCAGGATGCCCGTTCCGCTCTGATTGAGTGGGTTCCACGCGCCCCACCGACCGCCGCCCGAGGCGGTGACGTCGCTGCCTCCGGCCGCGAGCCGAAGCCATGCGACGAAGTGCGCTCGACCGGTGACGAGCCACGTCGCCGCGTCGAACACGAGTGCGCCCACGGCGCCGGTCGCCGCCATCGCCAGCGCGGCGCGCCAGCGGCGCTCGGCTGCGAGCACCGGCAGGAAGAGCGCCGGCATCACCTTGCACGAGGCCGCGAGTCCGAACCAGACGCCGGCAGCCCGCTCGCGTGCGACGAGCAGGCGGTCGCTCAGCGTGCTGCAGGCGCGCGCGCCGCTCCACACGCCGAGGCACAGCAGCGCCATCACGATCAGGTC
>CAIUDO010000919.1 GCA_903897935.1 uncultured Pseudomonadota bacterium | reverse complement strand
CGCGGGCGCGGCCTCGGCGAAGCGCTTGCCGCGGGCCTTGAGCTTCTCGATGAACCCGCTCGGGTACGTCACGGCCAGGCTCGTCGTGCAAGACGGGCATTGAACCAAGCTACCGGGGAGCGGGAACGGCTCCGCGAGGGGCACGGCCTGCTGGCATTCCGGACAGGTGAGCTTGAGGGGCATGGCGTTCCGGGGGGCTGGCTGCGGCGACGCGTGGAGCACGGGTGGGAGCGAGCGATATCCCGTGCCACCCGCCGTCGTCCAAGGCGCCGCGCCCGCGCTCTGCGGTCCCGAGTTGTCACGGGTCGTCGCAACATCGGCCGCCGCGCGCCGCCATGATGGGCCGATCGCGCGCCTCCGATGGGCCTAAACGGGGCGCCGCGCGCCGACGATCCCGTGGCGACGAGCTAGCGCGGACGCTCGCGTGGCATGATGAGGTGTTCAAGTCCCACCCGGACGCCGGGAGGAGGGGTAGATGCGGGTCCGATTCCCCCTGCCGGTGCTCGGTCTGGCCGCCGCTGCCCTGGTGGGCGGCGCGGTCGCCGTGTACGGGGCCGACATCGACGTGGGGCCCGAGCGTGTGCACGCCTCCGACGGCGTCGAGCGCGTCGCCGGTCACGATCTCCGCTCGTTGGCGTTGCTTCGGACGGTGCTGTTCCACATCGAAGAGAGCTACGTCGACGGGTCACGGATCGACCACGAGCGCATGGCGCGCGCTGGCCTCGAGGCGGTCGAGCGCCGCGTTCCGTCCGTCATGTTCCGACGCGTCGAAGACGGCACGCTGCTGCACGTGGAGATCGGTGAACATCGGTCGGTCCTCGAGGTCCCGCCGATCGTCGACGCCCTGTCGTTGGAGGCCCACCTGTCGGCGGTCGCGGAGGAGCTCGACGCCCACCTCGACCTCGGCGATGTGCCCCTCGACGCGCCCGAAGACGATCCGCTCGCCGAGATCGAGTACGCGATGGTCAACGGCATCCTCGGCACGCTCGACCCGCACTCCATCCTGCTCGCCCCGGCGGCGAGCCAGCAGATGGACGTCGAGAATGACGGGGAGTTCGGGGGTTTGGGCGTAACGCTGTCCGAGTCGGTCGGTCGGCTGCACATCGTCGGGGTCGAGCGCGGCGGTCCGGCCGAGATCATGGAGCTGCAGCCTGGAGACGTCATCATGCGCATCGAGGGCGTCTCCACCCTCAACATGACGATGCGACAGGCGGTCGACCTGCTGCGGGGCGCGATCGGCGCGCCCATCCGGTTGGACATCAAGCGCGGCGATCGGGATCCGTTCGAGGTCGTCGTGGTGCGCGACACCATCGCGCTCAACCCGGTCGAGCACGAGCTGCTCGACGGCGCGGTCGGCTACATCCGGATCGAGACCTTCCACAAGCGCGTCGGCGCGGACGTCGTCGAGGCGCTCGCGATGCTCACCCGGGAGGCCAACGGCGCGCTCGGCGGGGTTGTGCTCGACCTGCGCGGGAACCCCGGCGGCTACATGCAGCAGGCGGTCGCGGTCGCGGACGCGTTCTTGTGGGCGGGGACCATCGTGTCGACGGTCGACGCCGACAACACGCCGCTCGACCAGGACGTCGCGCGCGCCAAGGCCGAGCCGCGGTACCCGATGGTGGTGCTCGTCGACGGGTCGAGCGCGTCGGCGTCCGAGATCGTAGCGGGTGCGCTCCGGAACAACGGTCGTGCGGTGATCATGGGCGCCCGCACGTTCGGCAAGGGCTCGGTGCAGAACCTGTACGACCTGTCGGACGGGTCGAAGCTCAAGCTGACCGTGTCGAAGTACCTCACGCCGAACGACCAGAGCATCCAAGGCGTGGGGATCCCGGCCGACATCGAGCTGGTGGCGACCACCCCGCCCACGGGCGCCGCGTTCGACCTCGGGTTGTTCGCGTCGGAGCGCGTCACCCGCGAGGCGGATCTCGACACGCACCTCGACCAGGCCGAGCGCGACATTGAAGAGCCGGCGTTCCGGCTCCGCTACCACCGCGAGGCCAACGCCCCGGTACCAGGCGACGACGCGTGGAGCCCGCGCACCGACCGCGAGGTCGTCATCGCGCGCGACCTCCTGCTCGGCGCCCCATCGTGGCGTCGCGCGGAGGCGCTCGCGGGCGCCGCCGTCGTCGTGGAGCGCTGGTACGCGAAGGAGCAGGCGGCGATCGAGAAGGCGTTCGGCGCGCGCGGCGTCGACTGGCGCCCCGGCGCGCTGCCGCCCGGCCCGCTCGACGTCAGCGTCGCGCCCGCGGGCGGCGACGCGCTCCTGGCCGGGGTGTCGGGTCAGGAGCTGGTGGTCACGGTGACGAACCGCGGCACGACGCCTGCGGCCCGCATCGTCGCCGTGCTCAGCTCCACGAACGCGCTCATCGACGGCCGGGAGGCGGTCTTTGGGTACGTCCGCCCGGGTGAGTCGAAGACCGTCGCGGTGCCCGTCGACGTGCCGCCCGGCTGGCCGGACGAAGCGCCCGCGGTCAAGGTCTCGGTCCGCGACGCCAGCGAGGGCGAGGTGGCGGTGCACAGCGTGACGGTCCCCGTGACGGGCAGCCCGGCGCCCCGGCTCGCGTGGTCGTGGTCGGTCGAGGACCGCGGCGACGCCGACGGGCTCGTCGACCTCGGCGACACCCTCACGCTCGCGGTCACGGTCGACAACGTCGGCGCTGGGCCCACCGCGGCGGCGGAGGCGGTGCTGCGCAGCTACGCAGGGCGTGCGGTCGATCTGCGCGCCGGGCGGTTCGCGGTCGGCGCGCCCGCGGATGGCGGAGGCGGGGTGCTGGCGCCCGGCGCCTCGGTGTCCGGCGAGATGTCGTGGGTGGTCACCGAGGCCCCCGCCGACGGGCGCCTCGATCTCACGCTCGAGCTCGCGGACGACCGGGCCTACGATCACGGCGGCATCGACGTCGCGCACCTGTACGAGTACTTCCAGCTCGAAGATCCCGTCACCCTGACGGTCGGGGCGCCGCTGCCGCAGGGGGTGCGTCGGGCGCCTCCGAACGTTCAGATCACGCGTGCGCCCGGCGTGCTGGTGACCGAGCCGCGGGCGGTGTTGTCGGGTGTCGTCGACGACGACCTCGGCATCCAGCACGTCATGGTCTGGAACGGCGAGGACAAGGTGTTCTATCAGGGCTCGGTGCGCGGTGGCGCCGTGCGGACGGTCCCGTTCACCGCCGACCTCACGCTCGAGCCGGGCGCGAACGTGGTCTCGGTGGTGGCGATCGACAGCAGCGGGTTGTCCACGGTGCGCTCGGTGATCGTCCGGTACGACGGGGACGGGCTGCAGGCGCGGGTCGGTCCGTAGCGCCCAAGCGTGGGTCAGCGGCGATCGGGGTCCTCTGAAGCACGGGGGACCCAAGGGTAGGTCGTCGCCGGGAGATCCTCCGCGTCGGTTCTGCACGCCCTAGTGCGGGTGAGCCTGCGATATCGACGCAGGTCGCCGTGCGTTGGCCCGCCGGGTCGGGCACTATGGCACTGGAGGTGACGATGGCTCCGATGCTGGTGCTCCTCGCCGCGCGTGCGTCGGCGTTCCCCGGCTTGCTCCTGCACGGCACGACGCCCAACCCACCGACGGTCAAGGAGGCCGATGTGGTGGTCGTGATGAGCCCGTCGCGGACGGTGCTCACGGTGTTCCACGCAGTCAGCGACGAGCCCGACCGGTTCGGCGTCCTGGTGCCCGTTCCCGCGGCGACCCCCCTCGACGGGGTCCACGACGTCGACGGGTCCGCGTGGAACGTGCTCCGCGACTACACCGGCGCCGTCGCGCCGTACTGGTCGTGCGCCGAGGGTGGCTACTACGACAACACGAAGTTCGATCCAGGCGTCTGGGGCGTGCCTGGGACGCCGGAGTACGCCGATGACGCCTACTCCCACGAGCTGCTCACCGCCGTCGACGCGGCGGGGCTGCTGGCGGACCTCGGCACCCGAGGGCTCAACGCGCCCGATGGGGCCGAAGCGGCGCTCGCGCCCTACGTGGCGCGTGGCGACGCCTTCTTGTTGGTCTGGCGCGACACCTCGGCGGCGGGCTCCTACGAGAACGCGGCCTTTCAGGTGGAGCTGCCGGCGGGCCCGCCCACGCTCGCGTTCGACCTCGGGTCGCTGTCGGCGGACCCTGCGTATCTTGATGGCTGGCAACAGGGCTCCGTCGTCGTGTTGGGCCCGCTCGCGGACGGTCGAACGGTCGCTTCGGGCTGGACCCAGGCTACCTACGACACCGAGTGCATGGTCGAGACGGGTCACGAGGACTCGCCCCTCGACTACTACGACGAGATGGTGTCCGACGCGTTGATGGACAGCGCGCCGGCGTTCACCGTGGACTTTGCGTGGGAGGACGGAGGGTGCTCGCCGTGCAAAGGCGATCCGCCCAGCGGGGACGAGCTGGCGACGTTTGGGTGGCGGGACCCGGAGCCGTACTTCACGACCCGGCTGACGTTCGGGTACAGCGGACCCGGAGCTCCAGCGGCGACGCTCGCCGCGACCGGCGACGGCACGCCGTTCCACGCGCTCTACATCAGCGCGCGTGAAGAAGCGGAGGAGACCTTCCCGATCTGCGGCGAGGGGTGGGTCGAGGATCCCGGAGGATGCGAAGACGAACCCCAAGACACCGGCACCTCCGGCGACCCGCCCCCCGAGGAGACGGGCGAGGGCGACACCGAGGCGCCGCCACCGGAGGATACCGCGGCTTCGGCCCAGCCGAAGGGGTGCGGCTGCGACGCCACGGGCGCGCCGGGGAGCGCGGTCACCGGCCTCCTCGTGCTGCTCGGCCTTCGCGCGCGGAAGCGCTACGCGTAGCCGCCGAGCAGGCGCCGCAGCTCGGCGCGCCGGGCGTCGACCTCCGCGATCGCGAGCGCCTGGCGTGCTCCTCCTGTGACGCGGCTCAGGCGCCGCGCGAGGGCGAGCCGCGTCGCCGCGAACACGTACGCGTCGTGGGGGCAGCCCGGGGGCAACCACGTGCTGCCGAGGCGACGCCACCACGAAGCGAGGATTGCTGGGTGATCCTTGGGGATCGTCCCCAGCGCCGCCTCGGACTCGAGCTCGCGCTGCAGGGTGCGCGCCTCGTGGGCGAGCGACAGCTCGAACAAGACGAACCACGCGATCAGCTCCCCGACCAGGACCACGCGGTCGATGGAGAACAACGCGCCCTCGGCCCCGAGGGCCGCGTCGGCCATGATGAAGCCGTTCCAGGTCGCGTGGATGGTCATCGCGAGGGCGAGCCCGCCGACCAGCGCCGCAGCCCGGATGGCGCCCCCCGAGAACCAGGTCGCGCCCACCAGCGCGCCGACGGCCGCCGCGGCGAGGCCGTGCATGACCGCCGAGAAGAACGTCCGCACCACGACGACGCCCGCCCACAGCGCGACCCCGTCGGGGACGGCCCCCGAGAAGTACAAGAAATTCTCGGTCATCGCGAACCCGAGCCCGGCCGCGGCGCCGTACACGAAGCCGTCGGTCGCTTCGTCGAGGTGGCCGGTGAGCAGCACCGCGACGAGCGGCAACGCCTTGGCGATCTCCTCGACGAACGGCGCGATCACCACGCTGCGCACGGCCTCGTCGAGCATCGGGGGCAGGTCCGGCAGCAGCGCGCCCAGGCCGATGTTGCCGGCCATCGCGATGAGGGCGCCGGCGGTCGCCGACCACGAGAACACCAACACCAAGACCACGACGGGCTCACGATCGTAGCGGTCGAGCCACCACACGCCGGCGAGGAACATCAGCATGGGGCCGACGGCGCACAGCGCAGACAACGACGTGAGCAGGGACTCCACCGACGCTCCGGCGACCTGCTAACGCGACGCTGCGCGCGCGTGATCTGGCGCACCGGGCGTGGTGGCCGGCGGCCTGGATTCGTGCGAAAGGCTGTCGCCTGGGGGCGGGATGGGACTGCTCGATCGCGTTCGGAACAAGCTGAAGATCTTGGGGCCCGGCTCGGCGGAGGCGCCGATTCGTCCGTTGCCGCGCGTGTCGCTCGAGCCCGAGCCCGAGTCCACGCGGGGCGGGCAGCCGGTCGAGGCGTTCGTGCGCCAGCAGCTCGCGGATCACCGCGTGTTCTTGTTCATGAAGGGCACGCCGGACGCGCCCCGGTGCGGCTTCTCGGCCAACGTCGCCGCGATCCTCGCGAGCTATCAGGTCACCTACGGCAGCTTTGACGTGTTGTCGGACGACGAGGTGCGCGCGGGCGTGAAGATGGTGTCCGCGTGGCCCACCTTCCCGCAGCTCTTCGTCAACGGCGAGCTGGTCGGCGGGTCCGACATCGTCAGCCAGCTCCACCAGTCGGGCGAGCTGGCGGCGATCCTCGCTTAGGGTTCGCCGCGCTGGCGGGTGGGGGGTCCTCTGAACGTGCTCCCGGCCGCCCGGTCGCCGACGACCGCGCGTGAGGTCCTCTGGCTCGCGTTGCCCGCGATGGCGGGCGCCGTGCTGCACAACGCGTTCCGGCCGCTCGACCAGCTCTTCGTCGGGTACTTGGGCCGCGACGCGCAGGCCGCGATCGGGTCGGTCACCTTCGTCATGATCTTCTTGTACGGCGGGCTGCTGTGCGTCGCGTCGGGGGCGGGGCCGCTCGTCGCGCGGGCCACCGGCGCCCGCGACGAGGACGGGCGTCGCGGGGTGATCGGGCAGGCGTTGTTCGCTGCGGCGTGCCTGGCGCTGCTGATGGGCGTCGCGGGCGCGTTCGCGGTCGGCCCAATCGTCGATCTGCTCGGCCTCACCGGTGCGACAGCGGTCGAGGCCCGCGCGTACCTGCGGGTGATCCTGACCACCGGGGCCGCGCTCGCGCTCGCCCCGACGGTCGACGCGTGCTTCAACGCGATGGGAGAGACGCGGGCCCCGTTCGTGCTCCAGCTCGCGAACGTCGGTGGGCACGCGATCCTCGCGCCGTTGTTCATCTTCGCGCTCGGGCTCGGCACCTCGGGGGCGGCCCTGTCCGCCACGGTGGCGCAGACGGCCGCAGCGTCGCTCGGGGTGTACGGGCTCGCGACGCGGGTGGGGCTCCGGTGGGCGCACCTGCGGCCGGATCCGAAGGTGATCGCCCACATCCTGCGGGTCGGCGCGCCGATCGGCATGACCACGATGATCTACGCGCTCGTGTACTGGGGCCTGCTCGCGACGTCGATCTCGCCGCTCGGCCCGTCGGTCAACGCGGGGTTGGGCATCGGCTTCAACGCGCTGGAGGCGTTCGCGTACCCGGCGTACCTCGGGCTCGCGATCGCGGCGTCGTCGTTGGTCGGGCGGCGGCTCGGCGCTGGGGACCCGGCGGACGCGTGGCGGGTGGTACGGATGCTGACCGGCCCGTCGATCGCGTTCGGCGTGGTGGCGGGCGTGCTGTTCCTCACGGTCGGGCCGCGGGTGGTGCGGTTGTTCGCGGCGGACGACGCGGTGCTGGCGGAGGCGACGCTGTACGCCATGATCCTCGCGTGGTCGCAGCCGTTCGTGGCGCTCGAGACCCTGTCCGAAGGGGTGCTCTCGGGCGCGGGGGACACGAAGAAGGTGCTGTTCGCGACCATCCCGTTCAACCTGCTGCGCATCCCGCTCGCGTGGGCGCTCGCGTTCCCGCTCGGCATGGGCGCCGCGGGCGTGTGGTGGGCGATAAACGGGACGACCGTGCTGAAGGCGCTGACGAAAGCCGCGCTCGTGCTCCACGGCGGGTGGGCGCGGCGCGAACTACGCGTAGGAGACTGAAGATGGCGGCGTTCGACGTGGTGGTGATTGGGGCGGGGCCGGGCGGATATCCGGCGGCGATCCGGGCGGCGCAGCTCGGTCATTCGGTCGTGTGCGTCGAGAAGGACCGCCTCGGCGGCGTCTGCTTGAACTGGGGCTGCATCCCGTCGAAGGCGCTGCTCAAGACGGCGGAGCTCGCGCACGGCATCCGCGAGGCCGACACGATGGGCCTGCGGGTCTCCGGCTTGGAGGTCGACTACCCGGCGGTGATCGCGCGCTCGCGTAAGGTGTCCGATCGCTTCAACAAGGGCGTCAAGGCGCTGTTCAAGAAGTACGGCGTCACGTCGATCGAGGGCACCGCGCGCCTCGCCGGCCCCGGGCGGGTCGTCGTCGAGGGCGCGTCGGGCACGGTCGAGCTCGAAGCGAAGCACGTCATCGTCGCGACGGGCGCGCGCGCGCGGGTGTTCCCGGGCATCGAGGTCGACGGCGCCCGGGTCATGACGTACCGCGAGGCGATCGTCGCGACGGACGCGCCGAGCTCGGTCATCGTGCTCGGGGCTGGCGCGATCGGGATGGAGTTCGCCTACTTCTGGCGGGCGATGGGCGCCGCGGTCACGGTCGTCGAGGGCGCGTCCGAGGTGCTGCCGATCGAGGATCCCGAAGGCGCCGCGATCGTGCGCAAGGCGTTCGAGAAGTCCGGGGTCGCCTTCCGCCTCGACGCGCGGGTGACGGCGGCCCGCGCCGACGGCGAAGGCGCGCTGGTGACCCTGCAAGACGGCAGCGAGCTGCGCGCGGATCGTGTGTTGGTCGCGCTCGGCATCCAGCCCAACGTCGAGGGGCTGGGGCTTGAGGAGGCTGGGGTCGTCGTGGGGCGTAAGGGCATCGAGGTCGACGCCAGCTTCGCCACCTCGGCGCGCGGCGTGTACGCGATCGGCGACGTCGCGTCGCGCGGTCCGGCGCTGGCGCACGCCGCGATGCGGCAAGCGCACGTGTGCGTCGAGCGGCTCTCGGGGCACCACGTCGCCGACGTCGACGACGCGCAGATCCCGTCGTGCACCTACTGTCAGCCGCAGATCGCGTCGATCGGGCTGGGTGAGGCCGAGCTGAAGAAGCGGGGGATCGCGTACAAGGTCGGTCGGTTCCCGTTCCTCGCCAACGGCAAGGCGCAAGGCGCCGGGCACCCAGAGGGCCTCGTGAAGGTCCTGGTCGGTGAGCGGTACGGCGAGATCCTCGGCGCGTGCATCGTCGGGGCCGACGCCACCGAGCTCATCGCCGAGCTCGCGGTGCTGCGCGCCGCCGAGGGCACCGCCGAGCTGCTCGCGGCCACCGTACACGCGCACCCGACGATGGGTGAGGCCGTGATGGAGGCGGTCGCGGCCGCGATCGGCGTGTCCGTCCACATCTGACGGTTTGTTGTCCAACGCCGAAAGATGATCGAAGTGAAAGAGATCATCAAGGTCCAAGCATAGACGTTCACCTGTACCGGTGTTCGGGTACCCGAGTTATCCACACCTTGTGCACACGCGCGGTCAGCCCGCGTGGATCAAGGTGCCACCGTCCGGGCCGCCGGGCCCGAGCGTGATCGTGTGGTCGGCGGCCTCGGCGAGCGCTGGGTCGCCGGTGGCCAACCAGACCGTCGCGCCCTCGTCCGTCAGGCGCCGCAGCAGGTCGAGCAAGCCAGCGACGTCGGTCGGGTGCAGGCCCACCGTCGGGTCGTCGAGGCAGTACAGCGTGCCCGCGCCGCCGCGGGACGACGCGCGCGACAGCTCCCGGGCGACGCGCAGGCGCTGCAGCTCGCCGCCCGACCACGTGTGCCCAGGCTGGCCGAGCGGCAGGTAGCCGAGCCCGACGTCCACCATCGCACGCAGCGGGCCCTCGAGCTTCGGGTGGCCTGCCAGCCGAACGAGCGCTTCAGACGCCGACAAGTCGAGCAGCTCGTCGGGGGCGAGGCCCTTGTAGCGCAGCGCGAGGGCGTCTTGTTGGAACCGGCGGCCGCCGCACACGTCGCACGGCACCCACACGTCCGGCAGGACCTCGAGGTCGATCCGCTTCTCGCCGAGCCCGTGGCACGCCTCGCACCGGGCGCCCGCGCGCGCGAGCGACAGCGCGCCGGGCTCGATGCCGCGCACCTGCCCCTCGCGGGTGGCGGCCAGCAGGTCCCGCAGCACGTCCCACACCCCGATGAACGTCGCCGGCAGCGACCGGCTGGCCTGGGCCCGCCGGCTCCGGCCGACATCAGCGAGCCGGGTGACCGCCGAGAAGCCGGTTGCGTCGGTACACCTGACGTGGCCGCCTTCGGCCAGCACCTCGAGCGCCTCCAGGGTGGCCGTCTTGCCGGCGCCGCCAGGCCCGGTGATGGCGGTCAAGCGACCGAGCGGGAGGGTCAGGTCGACGCCCTTGAGGTTCGCGGACGCCAGTCCCCGGATGTGGACCGCGCCGACCGACGGGGGAGGGGGTCGGACGGAGAACCGTCGCGGGGT
>CAIUDO010000918.1 GCA_903897935.1 uncultured Pseudomonadota bacterium | reverse complement strand
GCGGGCCCTGGCTGACGCCTCCGCCGCGAGCTGCGAAATTCGTCAGACGAACCTACCGCCCCTTGGTCGCAGCGGCCTCCTTGATATTGAAAGCCAATATCATTATACGACACGCCAACCTGGAGGCGTGTCGTGGAACCACCGTCTGTCGCCCTGTGTCGCTGCCCCAACGGCTGCGTGTTGTTCACGTTCGGGTACGTGACCGTTCACCTGCCCCGACCTGCGTTCTTGTTGTTCGCGCAGCGTGTGCAGGCCGTCGCGGCGGCGCTCGAGCGCGGCGCCCCCGTGGTGACCACCGAACATTGAGCGGATAGGGGCGACCGAAGCCACGGAGCGCGCGTGCTGTCCCTCGTGATCCTCGCGCTGGGGTGCAAAGGCGGCGGCTTCCCCGCCACCCTGGTGATCTCGGACGGCTCCGGAGAGAAGTGGTCGATCGCCGACCTCCAGTCGGGCCAGGTCGACCGTGTGTACGACTACAACGAGGAGCAGTACGACCGCTGCGACGGCGGCGACCCCGAGAAGTGGTGCATGAGCTTCCAGGCCACCCCACGGTCTGGGCTCGACGGGCGGCGCGAGGTGGTGTTCGCGTTCAACCCGATCGGGAGCGCCGGCGCCGCCGACACCGAGCAAGAGAGCACGGTGCTCGCCGCCGTCGACTTCGACAGCTTCGAGCAGATCTGGTCGTTCTCGCGCCTCGACTTCTCGGTCAACTACGAGCAGGAGGAGCCGTGTCGCTGGGACGAAGCGGACCCGTGCGCGCCCCACCCGGACGGCAACGAGCTGAACCGCCGCACGTGCAGCATCTTCGAGGCGCACGACCTGGTGATCGTCAGCGAAGACGCCTCGTCGGTGACCGCGTGGGTCGCGGACAGCCGCAACGCGCGCGTCGTGAAGGTGCGCCTGGACCGCACGAACACGTGCGCGGTCGTCGAAGACTACGTCAACGCCGCGCTCGCCGACTGGGACGTCTACATCACGCCCAACAGCCTGCAGCGCTGGGAAGACGACGACGGCGAGCACCTGCTGCTGACGCTCAAGTCGTCGCTGGAAGAAGCCGACTTCCTTCAGGAGCCCGGCAACGGGCGCGGCAAGATCGTCGAGTTCGTGCGGCGGGACGGTAAGTGGGACCAGCTCTGGGAGTTCCCGCCGGAGTCGGTCGTGGGCCCGAGCTTCGTCAACGCGCCCCACGGCGTCATGCGCACCACGGGCGAAGATGGCCTCACCTACGTGCTGTTCGCCCACAGCCTCGGCATGTCGACCGACTTCGACGCCGGCGAAGGCGGCTCGATCAGCGTGCTCCGGATCGTCGACGACACGCCGGTCTACCTGTACGACGCCGTGCTCACCGGGAAGGACCCGTGGACGTACACCCGCGACGTCACGGCGCTGCCCGACGGCACGTTCCTCGTCGCCGAGTCGGGGTGCGTGAGCGGCACCGACTGCCCCTACGAGACCGCGCTGTACCGGGTCGAGCTGCCCCTCGCCGACGCGGAGCCGGCCGGGCGCACCGGAGCGTTCGAGTCGGGCGGCGACGAGCAGGTCCTGCTCGAGGTCGAAGCCATCGGCGGCCCGTGGTTCTCGTCGCAGGAGATGATCTACAGCGTCGAGGTCGTGCCCTGGTAGGGCGCACTTCGGTGACGCGAGTATGACCGCTGACGCCCCGCTACCGCCGTTGGGACGGCGAGGGGGCGAAGGTCGCGGTATAGACCCAACGAACCGAAGCGGGAGGGGCCTCCCGCGAGGGGGACGTATGGGATTGAACATCTGGGACGCCGCGTTGGACGCGGTGGCTCGCTGGCGTTTCGTGCAACAGCGCGCCTTAGAGACGCTCGAGATTTTCGATAGCTCGAACGCCGAACGCGACGCCGCGGAGCGCGAGCTGAAGGCCGCGTTGGCGGCGCTCGGCGCGGCGGTCGTTCGTCACGCGGACGACCCAAGACGCCGCGCCACCATAGAGGCGTTGCTAACCGACCCCGCGCCCCAACCTCCCGAACCACCGCAGGCCGAAGCGCCCAGCCCGCCCGAGCCTCAGCGGGAGCCGCCCCCACCGCCGCAGCCGCCGGTCCAAGCCTCGCCGGAGCCGGACGTGACCCCGGCCGCCGCGGTCAAGCCGCCCCCCGCGGTCGTGGTGGCGCCGCCGCCCGTGCGCGTCGCGCCAGCCGGGCCGCCGATCGAGCTCGACGAAGCCTTGGCGCGCCGGCTCGCCGCGGGCCTCGGTGGGTTGTCCGTCACGCCCTCGCGCGGGACCAGCCCCGGCAGCGACCCTTCCCCCGTGCTGCGCGACGCGCTGAACGCGCTCAACGATCCGCCCGGCGCCGAAAGCAACGTCGCCGACGTGCGCGACGAGGTCGAACGCATCGCGGCCGTGCTCGATCGTACGCTCTCGCGCTGGGCCGAGCTCGCCCAAGACGTCGACCACGCGCTCACCGCGTGGTTCACCGCCCGCCTGCGCGGCGCCCAGGTGCACGCAGAGCGCGTCGGCGACCCGACCTCAGAGGCACGGATCGCCGCTGAGATCCGCCGCCTGTCGAAGCACTCGCAGACCAGCCGCCCCGGCTTCGTCCACGGGCTCGCGCTCACCCACACCCCACGGACGGGCTCCTGGGAGTCCGACGCGGCCCAGTGGGAGGCCCGCGCGGCCGAGCTGCTGCAGCAGATCGAGGAGGAGAACGCACCGCCGAACCCCGACGACGCGATCCGCCAGCTCGCCGCGAAGGCCAGAGACGGCGTCGACCCCGAGGTGATGGTCAGCGAGCTCCGCGCGCTGCTCAAGATCGGCGCGTCGCCGACCGACAAGCGGATCCTCAACCTGGCGCGCCCGTACGCCGACGCGCTGGACGGCAAGGTGTTCGCCAGCTTGCGTAAGGCGATCCGGGACACGGTCGAGGCCGAGAGCACGGAGGACATGGCGTCCCCGTCGCCGATCCCCGCGGACTGGCCGTTGTTTCTACGTACGCGCGGGCGGCGCGCGCTGGTCGTCGGCGGCGACCCCCGCCCCGAGCGCGCCGCGAAGTTGGCGGAGACCTTTGGGTTTCACAGCGTGGAGTGGCTCGAAGGGAGCACCACCCGCAAGGTGGACGGCCTGGCCGAGCGCATGCGGAGCGGGTCGCTCGATCTCGTCATCGTCTTGCGCGCGTTCAACAGCCACAAGCTCTCCACCGCGATCTTCGCGGTGAAGTCCGAGCTGTGCCCGGTGGTGCTGGCCGACGGCTACGGCGTCAACCAGGTCCGCCTCGGCATCGAGCGGTTCCTGGGCGGGTCGCACCCCTAAGGCGCCGCTACCGCGAGTCGGCCTGCACCGACAACGACATCGCGTCGTCGAGGGTCGTGGCGGGTGACTCCGTGCCGAACGCCGAGCCGAGGGTCAGATCCAGGAGCCGCACGTCGGCGGCGAGCTGCTTCGCGATCGCAAGTTGAAACCTCGCGAATACGCCGACGTGCCGCGAGCCGAGCTCCCGGAAGGCCGCTCGCGACAGCCACGCGGCGACCACGGGACCCTTCGCGGAGACGGTCGCGCTGCGCGGCGCGTCGTCGAGGAGGGCCACCACGCCGAAGATGTCGCCGGGGCCCATGAGGCGCCGGTTGGCGACCCCACCAGCCGGCGCACGGCACACCACGTCGACCTCACCCTTGAGGACGAGGAACATCGCGCCCGTCGCGTCAGGCGTGCCCTTGCCCTCTTCCATGAACACGTGCCCGCGGGGGAACGACTGCTCGACCATCACCCGCTCGAGCAGCGCGCGCTCAGCGTCCGACATCGAGGCGAACAGCGAAAATCGTTCGAGATAGCCCATCTTAGGACTCCCCTCCGCCACCGAGCCAGTTCATCGCGCGGGTGACCCAGCCGGGCCCCGACGCGGGCGCGAGTCGGACCTCCTGGTCGTCCATCGCCTCGAGCACACCCGCGCTCGTGCGCCGCAAGCGCGCCGCGAGCGTGCGGGTCACGCGGCGCAGGATCGCGCACGCGAGCTCCGGATCGTCGGTGAGCAGTCGCTCGAGCCCGGCGTGATCCAACGCCAGCAGCCTGCTCGGGGCGAGCGCGACCACCGTCGCGGTCGCCGGCCCCTGATCGATCAGCCCGACCTCGCCGAGCCACGAACCCGGCCCGATCTGCCCGAGCTCGATGGCCCCCGCGCGGGTGGGCCGCGTGGCCCGGAACGAGCCTTCGACCACGTAATACAGCGTCCCACTCGGCGCGCCGTGGGCGACCAGCACCTCCCCCGCCGCGACCGTCACCGCGCGCGCGGCAGCGCCCCACCGCGCGCTCGCCGGGCCGAGCCCCGGGTCGAACCCCCCTTCCGTGCCCATCGGCCCCCCGTCGCGACGCAGTCTATCAAACGACCATCACGAAGGGGCCCTCAACGTGCCGATCGCGTCCTCCCAGTTCTTGCCGTCGAACGGCTTCACTGCGAAACGTGCCGCCGCGTCGCCGTCGAGGCAGCGCGTGTTGACGTCCCAGCAGTCGGGGTGCGAGCGCGGCCGGTAGAACGCGTGTACGCCGCACGTTCGGCAGAACAGGTGCCGGGCCGTGTGGGTGCCGAACGTGTACGTCACGAGGTGCTCCGCGCCGGCCTCCAGCACGAAGTCCGCCTCGGGCACGATCGCGTGAAGGAACCCCTTCTTCGTGCACACCGAGCAGTTGCAGTCGATCGCGTCCCAGGATGCGAAGCGCGCCCGGAACCGCACGGCGCCGCAGTGACAGCCCCCACCGACCCAGGTCATCGCCCCTCCTCGGATCGATTAACGAGGCGGCGCTGCGGCTGAACGCCCGGCAGACGCTCCGGAGGCCCCGTGTCCGACCCGACCGCCACCCGCACCTCGCCCCGACCAGGGTGCGCGCTCCTGGCGCTGCCCGTGCTGATGACGGTGGTGATGGTGGCCGCGTACGCCGCGCTCGCCGTGTTCGGGTACGTCGGTCGGCCGGCCGACGGCCCCGTGCAGACGATCCAGTTCGAAGGTTGCGCAGACGCCGGCGCGGTCGTCTTGGCGCGCGCCCGCTTGATGGGCCTCGGCGATCCCACGCTCGCGCCGACGCCCGCCGGGTTCTCCCTGACCGCGCAGATGCCCGCCGATGAAGGCGTCACCCGTGGCATCCCGCCGACCTTGGTGATCCCCGGCCACGTGTCGCTCGCCGACGCCGTCACCGGCGAGGAGCTGCTCGGCGACGACGCCGTCGACGGCGCGTTCCCCCACATGCAGCTCTCCGGAATCCCGGTCACCCGCCTGCTGTTGACCGACGGCGCGGTGACGTACCTGCGCAAGATGGCCGGCGTCGAGCCGACGCGCCGCGTCGTCGTCATCATCGACGGCGTGCGGGTCCACGAAGCCGACGTCGCCCACTACCCGACGAACGGGGAGCTCGATCTCGGGGTCGACGCGGACACCCGAGCGTCCCAGCTCGAGGTCGCAGCCGCGCGCGCGATCGCGCTTGGTGAGGGCCCGCTGCCGTGCGAGATCCGGGTCGGTCCGTAGGAGCCCGTCGGGCGTCGCGCGAAGCGCACGCCCGACCCATGCCCATGCCCGTCACGACGCGGGCGGACTGAACGTCCGCGCTCCGGACCGAGCATAAACTCCGGAGCGCGGGCCTCCAGGCCCGACGGGCCGCGGGCTTTCAAGCCTGCGCCGCTGGCCTGCCCGGGCCTCCCACGAGTCTGGCGGACTGCTCCGACCGGCTCAACGTGCCGGATCTCCGCCGCTCATCATCCGTGTGACCGCGACCGCCACCGCCGCCACCGCCACACCGACGCTTGCGTGCGACACCAACAAGTGCGCCATGTCCGACCACGGACAATGCAGGGCCTGCGCCAGGAACGCCGCCGCCCCCCCGGCCCCAGCGGCCGCGAACACCCGCGCCAACGGGGGCTTGTCGTCGCGCACCAGCGAGAGCGCCAGGGCCGCCGTCGGACCCGCGATGAGCCCCGACCCCGCGAAGCACGCGCGGTGCATGGCCATCGCCTCGCCGTCCGGCAACGCGACGCCCGGCAACAAACCTGGAACGAGCGACAACAACACCGGGAGGCCCAGCCCGAGGCCAGCGAGCACCACCTCGATCGGCCCGAGCGGGCGCCGGTGCATGCCGCGCAGGACCGCGAGCACCGACCCCACCGTGACCAGCAGCAGCACGCTCCCCCACACGACCAGGTCGAGGCGCCACAGCGCCGCCAGATCGTCGCGCGGGCTCGCGCCGGCCAACACGGACGACGTGCCCAACACGGTGGTGAGCACCAACACGACGCGCGCCGAGGACGGGAGCTCGCGTAAGCGGTCGCGCAGCGTCGGGCGGCGCTCGACGGTCAGGGCGCGGGCCTGCTGGAGCATCGCCTCGAGCATCGGCTCCGGCAGATCCACCCGCACGGCGGCCCGGTCACGCACGAGGGCGTCGATGTCGGCGGCTCCTGCGCCTGGCTCGATGGGCTCCGTCACGACCGCTCCCGTGCCGCGCTGATGGCGGGATCCCCCAACGTTTCTCGCAAGTGCGTGTAGGCACGATGCGCCCGGACCTTCACCGCCGACGTCGACGACCCGACGATCGAGGCGATCTCTGGGAACGAGAGCTGCTCGTACCAGTGCAGCACAACGACCTCCCGCTGGTGCTCGGGCAGCCCGTCGAGCGCGCGGCGAACCAGCCGGTCCGACGCGGTCGACGTCGACGGGTCGATGCTCGGCTCCGGCGTGAGGTCGTGGTCCCACGCCGCTTCGGGCCGCCGCGTCAGCGTGCGCACGTGCTGGCGCCGCACGTTGATCGCGATCGTGTACAGCCACGGCCGCAGCGGGCGCTTGGGGTCCCAGTCGCGACGCGCGCGGTGCAGGTGCAGGAACGTCTGCTGGACGAGGTCCTGCGCGACGTGGTCCGACCCCACGGAGCGCCGGAAGAACCCATACAGCGGCCCCGCGTACCGACGATAGATCTGGTCGAACGCCGCAGCATCACCCTCGACGGCGTAGCGCCGCATGATGGCTTCGTCGGTCAGGTGCCCCCTCGCGAGCCATCTCTAGAGCGCCCACCCCGAACGTGCCAGCGGCCCGACCGGACGTCAGGGCCGCGCCGCCGAGCGCCGCCGCCGTACGACCAGCAGCGCGGCCGGGAGCCCGCCGAGCGCGACGGCGGGGGACGGGTCAGCGGCGCACCCGCAGTTGCCCTTCGGCTCGGGGTCGACGCCGTCACAGTCCGCGTCGACGCCGTCTCCCGCGGCGTCCGCCGCGCCCGGGTAGACGTCGGCGCGCCCGTCGTCACAGTCGGTGCCGTCGTCGACGGCCACGCAGGTCGTCACCTCCTCGGCGGCGCCGAAGCCGTCGCCGTCGCCGTCGGCGTGCCCGACGACCGCGTCCGAGACGGAGTCGTCCGCGTCGCCGTCCAGGCCGTCGCAGTCCTCGTCCCCCTCGGCGCACCGCTCGACGCCGTCGGGGTTCACGGCCGGGTCGGCGTCGTCGCAGTCGCCCGCGGCCGTGACCGGCGCGCTGTCCGCGCACGCCGCGTAGGCGGAGCCGTCGGCGCCGTACCCGTCCGCGTCGGCGTCGACGAACGCCTCGACGACGTCGGGGCCGGTCAGGCTGTCGTCTTCGGCGTCGACGAGGCCGTCGCAGTCGTCGTCGGCGCCGCCGCACACCTCGTCGGCGGCGGGGGAGACGGCGGGGTCGGCGTCGTCGCAGTCTCCGGCGCGGTCCGCGTACGGCGGGGCGACGTCGCAGGCCCGCACCGGGTCCCCGACGCCGTAGCCGTCGCCGTCGTCGTCACGCCACGCGTCGACCCCAAGCGTGGTGTCGGCGGACGGGTCGGCGTTGTCGGCGAGGCCGTCGCAGTCCTCGTCGACGTCGGCAGCGTCGCACACCTCGACGGCGCCGGGGAAGACGAGGGGGTCGGCGTCGTCGCAGTCTTCGACGGGGTAGCCGTAGCCGACGCCGGGGAAGCCGTCTTCGTCGGCGTCGATGAAGCCGGTGAACACGCGCACCGCGCCGTCGTACCGCGCGCCGAGGGGCGCGCCGACGAGCAGGTCGGTCAACCCGTCCAGGTTGAGGTCGCCGGCGCCGAGGCCCGCCCCGAACGCGTCGGCGGTCGAGCCGTCGGAGAGGACGAGGTCGGGCGTGGTCGGGAGCCCGGACGCGCTGCCGAGGTAGAGCCACACCTCGTCGACGTCGACGGCGTACGGCGCCGAGACCGCGAGATCGCCGTACCCGTCGCCGTTGAAGTCCTCGAGGCCGAGCAAGGGCTCACCGAACCCGACGCCGCCGGGCCCGTCCAGGACGACGGCGGGCGCGGCCGACAGACCGGCGGGGGAGCCGTGGAACACGGTGACGTGGGCGGTGTCGCCGACGCTGGCGTAGTCGCCGACCGCGACATCGCCGTACCCGTCGCCGTTGAAGTCGCCGGACGTGAGGGTGTAGCCGAACAGTCCGTCGGGGATGGTACCCTGCACGAACGAGGTGGCGGTGGGGCTGAACCCGTCGACCGTGCCGGCGTACACGTAGACGCGGCCGAACTGGACCGGGCCGACGGTGACGCCGGGCGCGGCGACGGCCATGTCGCCCAGACCGTCGCCGTCGAAGTCAGCGACCGCGAGGTAGTACCCGAAGTAGGCGGTGGACGTGCCGTCGTCCCAGGTGGTCCACAGCGCGCCGTCGTCGGAGTACACGACGCGCCCGTCGCCGCTGGGCCCACCGGTCGAGACGAGCACCTCTCCGCGGCCGTCGAGGTCGTGGTCGAACGAGAGCACGGCGAGGCCGAGGTAGTCGCTGTTCGTACCGATCAGGGTCGTGAGCTGGAGGTCGGCGAGGTCGAGGCCGACCATCAGCGCGCCGCCGTCGTTGGGGACGCCGCCGCCATCGAGGTCGACGTCGCTGGTGCCCAGGATCAGGCTCGGCAACGCGTTGCCGAACAGATCGGGGCTGCTGGAGACGGTCTTACCTACGCCGCCGCCGTTCTCGCCGTACAGCTCCGTCAGCACCGAGCCGTCGGCTCCGGCCAAGACACCAAGCCAGCCCATGGAGCGGTTCGCGGAGGGTGCGCCGACGGCGACGTCGGGCAGGCCGTCGCCGTCGACGTCGGGGAGGACGGCGACGGAGCTGCCGAAAGAACCACCGGAGACCGGTGGGAGGAACGTGGCGACCGGCTCGACGGCGGCGGCGATGGGGAACAGGGCGACAGCGAGCATCTGGGGCTCCGGGGGCACGACCGTGTAGCGAGTCGGCGCTGGCGGAGCACGGTCGGCCGGATCGTGGGCCGCGCGTGGATGCGAGCATGAGCAACGCGCCTTCCGCGTCGTCGCGCGGTGGTTGCACGCAGCGGTCGTCTGTGCGGGATGTGGTTGCGGCACCGGAGTCGAGAGGGACGGCCTTCGTCAGGGCATCGACGGCGCGGCGACCTCAGCGGATGGCGTCGATGCGCTCGGGCGGGGCGCCGAGCCGGGTGAGCGGGTCGACCCAGCCGACTGTTGCGCCGAACGACGGCTGTCCGGCGGGGCGCGCGTGGCGCGTCCAACCAAGTGAAAGATGAGGAACCCGACCATGACCCGCTCCATCGTACAAGCCCTCTTCGCGTTGTTCACCAGCCTCACCGTGGCCCAGATCGCCCCGGTCGGCCTCGAACCCACGCCCGTCGAGGCCGCCGTGCCGGGGGTGGCCTAGCCTGGCCCCAATGCCGCTCACTTAGCCGAGAAAGGGACGAGCAATCAGCGATCAGGTATCGGCCTTCAGCTCCGGCGGGAGGCGGCTGACCGCTGACCGCTGACCGCTCGTAGCCCCTCACGGGCGAACGACGAGCCGATCCGTGCCCGAGCGACCGAACACCTCGGGGTGGTACATCTCCTCGGCCTTCGCGGGCGGCACCACGAACGAACCCGGCGTCGTCGCGACCCCGACCCACGAGTACGTCCACACACCCGCCCACAACAGCGGCGTGAACGCCTCCACCCGCTCATCGCGCACGTTCTGGTGCTGGTACCACGTGCCGCGCCACCACCACCCGTTCTCGGCTTTGTTCGGGTCGGCCGGGAGCGCGCCCGTGACCGCCAGCGCCGGATTGAGCACCTCGATCCCGGCAGGCAGCGGATCCACGAGCATCACGTGCGTGCGCCGAGCCGTCGCCACCATCGTGACGCGCCCGCGCACCCGGGCCCCCGCGCGCACCACCCAAGTGCCGTCCGCCTCCCGCCGTACGTCCGACGGGTCGTCGACCGCTTCGAACACACGCGACACCTCGAACCCGTAATCCGCCGGATCGAGCTTGAGATCCCGCGGGGCGTACGTCATGCCGATCCGGTAGTACAAGCGCCCGACGCCGTCGTTGGCCACCAGCAGGTCCTGCGGGCCCGCCGACTCGGTGAGCCAGCCCATCGGCACGTCCACGCGGGCCTGCTCGGTGGTGCGCCCACGGTACGCGTGCTCGCCGGCGTACGTGTCGCCGAGCCAGACCCGGGCGACCAGATCGGGGGTCACGCCCTCGAAGGTGACGAAGTAGCGGTGCAACGCGAGGAGGATGTACGCGTTCTCCTGGGTCGACCCCCACTTTCCCGCCACGCGGTGCCCGAGCAGGCCGCTGACCAGCTTCGGGATGACGTCGTGGGACGGGGCGACCTGGATCAGCGCGTCGAGGACGAGGCCGTCGGTGCGACGGCTGCTGTGGAGCAGCACCCAGTCGGCGTCGTCGCTGTATGCGACGTCGATCTGCGCGCCCGCGGCGGTCTCGGTGACGCGGTTCTCCAAGAACCGGACGATCGACGCCGCCTCCTGCGTCGCGCCCCCCGCCTGGAGGACCGGCAACAACCACGCCTGCGCCTCGATCGGCAGCCGCTCCAACCCCGCCTCCGCGACCAACGCGCGCGCGGCGGCGACATCGACCTGGCCCCACGCGTGACGGACCGCGAGCGCGTGCGCGCGGATCGTCCACTCGGCCTCGTCGCTGTACCAGCTCGGGATGTGCTGCCGGATCGACCGCAGGTACTCGAGCGCGCGCGGCCGAACGCTCGGCGCGGGGGCGAACCCGGCGGCCTCGGCGCGGGCGACCGCGTCGGCGACGTGCACCGACAAGTACGGTTCATCCGGCATGGTCCCGAAGTAGCCCCAGCCCCCGTTCGACGCCTGACGGCGGGCCAGCCGCTCGAGATCCCGCGTGACGGCCGCGCGCTGATCCGCCGGGGACGGCATGCCGGCGACGTCGAACGCCTCCAGCACGTCGCGCAGCGCCGCGACCGCCATGATGCGCGACGCGAGCTGCTCGCTGCAATCGTACGGGTAGCCCTGGAGGTAGAGCACCGCGTCGGTGAGCGCTGCGACCGCGGTCGTCGAGGTGGTCACCTCCAAGCCGCCGTACCCGGGCCACACGTCCGGGGGCGCCTGCACGGGCTGCCGCGCGGCGCCCTTGTCGAGCACGCCGTAGGTCGCGAACGCCTCGGACGTCGCCGGGGTCCACACCGGGAGCTGGAACGCCGACGCGTCTTCGCCGGCCGCGCTGGTGACGATCGCCGAGAAGCGCGCGGTGCCGGCGAGATCGGTGGCGATCGGGACCCGCAGCTCGCGTCGCCCCTGCGCCGGCACCGTCATCGAACGGCCGGCCGTGACCACCGACAGGTCGATCGGGGCGTCGATCGCCGACAACACCGCCGCGTTGTTGGCGACGAGGCCGACCCGCACCTCCATCGGCTCGTCGGTCTGGTTCTGGACGACCAGCGGGAGCTCCGCGCGGTCGCCGAAGTTGAGGAAGCGGGGCGGCGACGGGCGCAGCATCAGCGGCTTACGAGCGGTGATCGCCGACTCCGCCGACCCGAACGCGACGCCGTCCGTCGCCGCGACCACCATGACGCGGTACCGCGTAAGGTTGTCCGGCAGCGTGACCGGCACCGAGAGCCGCCCGTCCGGATCGGTGCGCTCGTCGGGAGAGAACAGCGCCAACGCCGAGAAGTCGGTCCGAAGGTCCGCGACGACCCCCGACGGCGCCGCGGCCGCCTCGTTCTTGCGCTCCTCCTTCATCCGCGAGCGTAAGGCTGGCTCGGCGGC